>JALOQW010000494.1 GCA_025459275.1 Pirellula sp. | reverse complement strand
CGTGGATAATGGCTTGCATTAACACCTGGAGGAGAGCCCGAGGCACTCAGGGGGCTGGTTCGATGGAAGCGGACATGCTTCCCTTGGATCGCATGCTGTGCGGATCGCGACCATAGGCCTTGATCTGATCACGCTTCAGTTCGGCATGTTCCAACGTGGTTGTCAAGCAGATCGCTCGACCTTTGGTGTCGACCTCTTCGGCTAACTTGCGGCCTTGGATCTCCGACATGTGAAACAACTCGCGCATCATGGAGATGACGTATTCGTAGGTATGTTCTGGGTCATCCCACAAGATCACATGATAGCGCGGCTGACGCTTGGGTTTGGTCGACGAAGCTTGCTCTTGGGTATCAGGTTCAGCGACGGCGGAATTCGACGATGCCATGGAAAATCCTCTTCTCAAACTTAATTCATTCGATTGCGATGCGAAAGCAATCCCATCTCCTCCGCACAATCGCTACGAACGAGCTATATTGTATGCGTGGAACGCACTGTTTTGGCAAGCACTTTTCCTACAAAAGCTATGATCCGAAATGACTGATTTTGCTAGCCTCGATCGCTACCTTGAGAATAATCGTCAATCTCACCTGGAACAACTCTTCGAGTTGCTGCGGATACCGAGCATTTCCGCCGATAGCAGCAAGAAGGCCGAGATGGATAGGGCTGCCCAATGGGTGGCAAACCGCCTGTCGGGGGCCGGACTCAAGACCGAGTTGATTCCTGGAAAAGGCCCCTCCTTGGTGTACGCAGAAACGCCGCCGGTGCCCGGTCAACCCGTCGTGCTGGTTTACGGGCATTACGACGTCCAACCTGCCGACCCGCTCGAGTTGTGGAAAACGCCGCCATTTGAGCCAGTCATCCGAGACGGCAACATCGTCGCTCGGGGCTCAACAGACGATAAGGGGCAGATGCTGACCCATGTCCTGAGCGTTTTGGCTTGGCACGCGTGCGGGATGAAATTGCCACTTCAAATCAAGTTCCTGATCGAGGGCCAGGAAGAGCAAGGGAGCGAAGTCCTCGAAGAAAAGCTGCCGGAAATCGCCAAAAAATTAGCGTGCGATGTGATCGTCATCAGTGATTCCTCTCAGTACGCCAAAGGTCAACCGGCGATCACCTACGGGCTACGAGGGATCGCCTATTTTGAACTCAGAGTCCATGGACCTAAAGCCGATTTGCACTCCGGGTCGTTCGGCGGTGCCGTAACCAACCCTGCCTTGGCGTTGGCGAAAATTCTCACTGAGATCAAGACTCCGGATGGTCGGATCCAACTTCCCGGTTTCTATGACTCCGTGGTCCCTTTGGAGGAATCGGAACGCACGATGTGGAAGGGGCTTGGCTTCTCCGATGAGAAGTTCGCGGAGTCCCTCGGCGTTTCTGCATTGACCGGTGAAGAAGGTTACAACACCCTGGAACGTCGTTGGGCTCGGCCTACCTTTGATGTTCACGGCCTGCTCGGCGGTTACCAAGGAGAGGGAGGCAAGACCATTATCCCTTCCTGGAATGGAGCCAAGATCAGTTTCCGTTTGGTGCCAAACCAAGATCCTAAGACGGTCGGTCAACAGCTAAGAGCGTTTCTCAAGGACCACACGCCGCCCGGAGTTCGTGTCGAGGTGATCGACCTGCACGGCGGCCGTGGAGTAGTCGTCAATCCTCATTCGCCGTTCATGCAAGGTGCTGTGCATGCCGTCGAAGAAGGCTTCGGCGTCAAGCCTGTATTGATTCGTGAAGGGGGATCCATTCCTATAGTTGCCCAGATGGTCGACGCACTCCATTGCGATGTATTATTGATCGGATGGGGACTCGACGACGATGGTGCTCACAGCCCCAACGAAAAATTCTGTTTGGAGGATTTCTATCGTGGCATCCGCGCCAGCAGTCGGTTATGGCATCACCTGTCTCAAGCATCCCTTGCTTGAGTGGCTGCATCGCCTGACGTCATCCCTCCTTCGGACGAAACAATACGCATGGGGAGTGGTGTTGGTCTGGGCAGGAAGCCTGGCCGGTTTTTCGCTGCTACCCCAGTCGTTCGGACAGCAAGCGTTTGGTGCAGACACCTGCTATGACGTGTTGCACCTTCGTGACCGTTCGACGTTGACAGGCATCTGTCTGGGGCGCGATGCAGAGAAAATCTACATCGCCGTACGTCGAAAGTCGCTTGAAGGCCGTACCGGCGTGTGGAAATCCTGGGTCGACACAGCCAACGAGCAAGAGACGATCGCTTACGAGCAACTGCGAGATCGAACGGCCTCGATGCTGGAAGATCCCAACCATCAGTCCTATCGGTTCCTCTTGGAACAAGAAAGGGACCGGGCAAGTCAATGGTTGGAAGGCCAGGAAAAACACACGTCGGAATGGATTCTGCTGGCGGCCCCCCCCAACGATATCGCGAAATTCAATCTCGTGACTCAAGAGAGTCTTGCTTTGGCACTCTGGTCTTGGAGTAAACAAATCGATGCGCCGGAGTCCAAGGAGGCATCTGCATTGCGTATTGCTCTGGAGAATGAGCGTGTTGAATGGAAGCGGGAGCTGCCTGATCTTGGGAGTCGATTCCAAGCCATACCTCAATCCATGCAGGAATGGCAAGCGAGGCTCGCTCTCGTACGCTACTCGCGCGATCGGAGCATTGAGTTCCAAGGGACGTCGGGACTCATGGTGCGGATCGGCGATCGGAATGCAAAAGCGGATGTGGCAAAACTCCTTGCCCAAGGCCTCCAGCAGCAGTCGGGATGTTGAAAGATGAGAACGAAGACTACTTCCGCGCATCCCATATGGAACATGACATCCTGTCCGATCAAGGGAAAGTAGACTCCGTTTTCCGAGTTCCGCTAGACGGCGACTGGACCACCATCTGGCGAACATCAGTGGACATCGACGCATCTTCCGTACCTGCCGAGACGCAGGCTCAAGTCGCCGACGATCCTCAGGTGCGTTCCCTCATCACCCTGGCGGAGTCGATGGGCTTAAGTTCCAAAGAGACGTTGGATCGGGCCCTGCGCACGGGAGCCGCAACCATGCAATCCCAGCAACAGGTCAACCAGCAGTTCGAGTTTTTTCGACAACGATTCCAACATCGACTCGATGTCCCTGTTTTGCGCTGGGATATCTCAACTCCGAACCGTCCGTCAGCACGCTAACGCGAAGCCTAATGGCGTTTTAAGTACAAGCGGCTGGGCGCGAGCCCTCCGGTGAGTCTTAGACGTCGCTGTGCTTTGTCGATTCCCTTCACCGGGAAGCTCTCGCTGCCTCGTTAGAATAGGTGCTATTGGGCGCGAGCCCTCCGCTGAACAGAGCGCAAATCGTCCGGGGATTCGGGAACAAAATTCGAGGCATTCGCTGGATGGCTTGATCTGCCCGATGAAAGCGGTTGAGTCATCACTCGTCCATGAGTTCATTCCGAATCCAGATCTTGCGAATGAGATTTAGCTTTCGCTCCACCGTCCGTGTGCTGCGATTGACTTTGATAGCGATCTCCTCGTTTGAAAACCCTTCCATTTTCCAGGTTGCATACTGCATCAACTCTTGATCATTCAGCGAATGCATCAAGCGTTCGAACTGTTCTACCAGTTCGGCGGCGAATTCCGGTGATGGCTCTCGACTGACCAACAGGTTCACAGCCGCGATGGAATCGGTGGACGAATCCAAATGGATCAACTCGTGGAACTCGCCCCCTCGTTTGATCGCTTGCTGGCTTCGGATCGCATGACACACTTTGTGAATCGTGATGCTGACCAGCAGCTTCCACAGTCCGTGTCGATCCGACAACGATGGAAATCTTTTCTTCTTGACCCCCTCACAGAAGCTGTTGAACGCACTCAGCGCAATGTCTTCGGCATCCACTCCCTTACGATGCTTGGCTTGAAGCCGACCGTCCGCCAGCTTGACCAGTCTCTCAAAATACGAATTCCATAACGCGGCGACTGCGTCGTCCTCCCCTTCCTCCAAACGCTCCAACCAGCGCATTACAGAAGAGTTGGAATCGAGCATGAGACATCCAAAAGTGGGGTAGGATCGAGAGGGCTACTGGCTTCCCAAGAAAGGTGAGAATCGCTGACCAGCAGTCTTCTAATCGCGTTATAACGGAATAGGACCAGTATACTAACTACGTTCATCGGAATGCGTCGGGTATTAGGCTTGAATGGGTATCTTGTTAACGTACTACTGGCTGACAAGATGAACGTTTCGACATGATTTATGCGCAGTTCCCACCGAATTCTCACCGAAAGCCTGCTTCGAGATTATCGCAACGATGCACTTTGCGATCGTTTCGAACAAGAGTGGCAGGGGCCGCATCCCCCAAGCCTGTCGGAGTTTCTCCATTCCGTCCCTGAGGATGACCGTAAGGAACTTCTTCGAGAACTCCTGCCGATCGAGATCCATCATCGTATCGCGAGGAACGACCCACCTTCCATAGCGGACTATTTGTCTCGATATCCCGAGATGGAGATTGCGTGGTTCGACGAAGCTGTCGAACAGGCGCATTCCTCGCAGCCACAACACGAGCTTCCCAACAAAACAGAACCTGCCTCTCCCCACCGCACACTAGGCATGAATGAAACGGATTGGGAGGTTGGGCACCCTGTCGTCCATATTCCAGGTTATGAAATCCTCGGCGAGTTGGGTCGAGGGGCGATGGGCGTTGTCTATCGCGCCCGTCAGGTTGGCCTCAATCGGATCGTCGCGCTGAAAATGATCCTTTCGGGACGGTATGCAAGTTCCAGCGAACTTGCTCGCTTCAAACGCGAAGCGGCTTTGATTGCGAGCTTACCTCACCCGAACATCGTCCAAGTCTTCGAATGCAACGAGCAGGATGGGCATCCGTACTTTACGTGCGAGTGTATTGAAGGGGGGACGCTCGCGAACAAAATCTCGGGTGTGCCTCAGCCTCCGCGCGAGGCAGCGCGATTCCTGGAAACACTGGCTCGAGCCGTGCATCACGCTCATCAAGCCGGCATCACTCATCGCGACCTCAAACCTGCAAACATCCTGTTGACGAAAGATGGCGTGCCCAAAATCGTCGACTTTGGGCTCGCCAAGCAAACGGGCGCGGAGCCATCGGCAACGGTTCAAGGCGTATTGCTTGGAACTCCGATGTACATGTCGCCTGAACAAGCATTGGGGCTTGCCTCACAGGTCGGTCCGGTTACCGACATTTATGGGCTTGGAGCGATTCTCTATGAAATGCTGACCGGTCGCCCCCCCTTTCAGGCGGCCAATATTCAAGAAGTATTGCAGAAGATTGGGGAAAGCGAGCCTGTCTCGCCACGATTGATTCGACGATCGATCCCTCGCGATCTGGAAACGATCTGTCTCAAATGCATGCAGAAGAATCCATCGAACCGCTACCAAACGGCGGCGGACTTCGCTGAGGATTTGCAACGCTTCCTCTCTGATCGACCGATCCAGGCTCGACCGGTCAGCCCCATAGAGACCGCATGGCGGTTATGCAAAAGAAATCCCATGATGGCCGTCGCAAGCCTCGCGTCGATCCTGGTCTTGATCGCAGTAACCGTTGCATCGCTTATGTTTGCCAATTCATACTCCCGCATCTCACGACGTGCGACGCTAGCGGAATCCGAAGCGATCGATTCCAAGAGACGATCGGAGCAGCAGGCACTGGAAACCAAGTTGCAGCTTTCGCATGCCTTGATCAACGAAGCCCGCATGCTGCGCCGAAGCAAATCCGCAGGCCAGTATTTTGATTCCAGAGATCGACTCCTGACGGCCAAGCGAATCCTGACCGAACTCCAAGATTGCGCTTTTCCGGTCGATGTTCAAGAATGGAGCACGCTGCGGGATGAAGTCGCCAGTTCGCTGCTGATTCCGGACCTGCGAGAATCCGAATCGTGGAAGGCAAACGATCACCAATATCCTTCTGTGGCGACCTGCATGACGAAGCGATGGTATCTTCGCATCGATGAACAAAGGAATGCAGTCGTCCTATGTCGGTTTGGGAGCGACGAGCCGTTCGCGTCCATTCCTGCAAGTCCTGGAACT
>JALOQW010000134.1 GCA_025459275.1 Pirellula sp. | reverse complement strand
ATTCTTATCGGGCTTATTCAGATTCACTGGGATTGGCTGGGTTGCATCGCAAATATGTTTCGAAGCACTTGCTCAGAAACAGCTTCTGCCGATACCCGAAACAGCCCGGAATGGATCGCTGGAGGCATTGGTGGTTTGGTGTTTGCATTGATTGGAATGTGTGTTCAGCTGCTGCATTTACCATGTGACATGGTTGTCTCCGGGGGCAATGGGCTTTCGGACTGGGCCATTCAACCGTGGTGGCCATTTTCACGGGCGGGATACGTGTATCCATTGATTCCATGGGGAGATATTGGTCCGACCGTTATTCTGATGGCTGGTATCATTGCAGCCGCGAAACTCAAATCTCACTTATCTCAAACATCCTGGTTAACGATCGTGACACTCTGTGGATACCTCCTCATGCGCGGCTGGATGCGCGGTGCATTGACGGCATAGGGCTTCCACTCAAAGTTACAATCCATCAGGGTCGCAAGGCATGAAAGCAAATGTTGTGACGACAAGTTCCTCATCGACATTCGAAGCGAGACTCCCTCGAATGCCATTCCGATGGCGTCGACTTTGGGTGTTGATCATATGTACAGTCGTCCTGTACTGGTCTGGATCCAGTCTATATCGACGGGTGATGTTCGCATGGTACTTGTCGCACAACGTTCCAGGATTCGTGGCCTATGGTGCCCATGAAGATTTATTCTCACCCGACAACAGGTTCTTAGCGATTGCCTTTGGCAACCGTTGCAAAATCATCGATCTGACGAACGGAGGAGAACTGGCGAGACTTGAGGACTACCGAGCGCAAGGACTAGCTGACTATTCTTCCGATGGAAAGATCATCAGCCGATTTCAGAAGGACCCGAGCGGCAACCAGATCGCTTATCTTTGGAGTGCATCGAGTGGGCGCATGCTCGGAGAGATCGAGGCGCCAAAAGGGGTGGATCTCGAAGCAAGTGGTCCCGTCTTTTCGCCAGACGGCGATCGCGTTGTTGTGGCGACTGATCGCGGACTGGTTGTGTGGGACGCTCAGGGCCTCATGCAGATTGGGAACATCACGATCTCGTTGCCGAAGAATACGTGGTTACCTAGGCTACTGGCGTGGAATCCAACAAGTTCCCAGCTAACAGCGGTAAACGACGCCGGTTTGCTGTTCAAGGTCGACTTGGATCAAGTGACAGCGATCCCGTGGATGGTCGAACAGCCGAAGGCGGTCAAATCTGCTCAATGGTCCCCGGACGGCAAGAGATTGCTTACTATCAATAGCGACGATGGATCCGTCTCGGTATGGGACCTCAAGGCTGGCAAGGTGGTCGTGAGCATTCCAGAGAATGACACTCTCAATGCATCGTTCTCTCCTGACTCTATGAAAATCCTCACGGCAAAACGGCGAAAGGATGTAATTCGAACAGGAAGGTGGGCACCATCGCTCTGGGATCGATCAACGAAGTTATGGAGTGCAACGACGGGCGAGTTGATTAGGGAATTGCCTACAACAGGAATTGTCACTTTCTCACCTGACTGGACCTTTCGAGTTGAAACTGGTCCGAAAGGGCTTCGGGTCGCACGGTCCGATGACTCCGAAACCTGTTTCTTTCCAGAATGGTTCGATGGACACGGAAGTAGTTGTGTCTTTGCTTTGGACAATAGCCACTTGGCATCGGTTAATGGAAGCGGGCGAGTCGCGATCTGGCGGTATCGTGCCGCCTCCCTCCGTGGGATCGACTTTCTGAACGGGCTTGATTTCTGGATAACCGTAATTGCCTTAATAGTGCTATTGTGGACGGTGTACGGGATAAGGTCGAAGATTATTGATGACACAAGATTGACTTAAGTAGCGACCGTGCGAAACACAGATTCATACTTTAGACTCGCGAAAAAATCGCTCGATGTGGTGAATCCGTCGCTCTATTGCCGCTCAACACGACCGACACGAGAAAGAGACTCTCGTCGATGATCTTCCAATCGACCGCGTCGTGCATAAACTGGCGCGCGAACTGGATCCGTTGGAAACGATTCGTTTAATCTGACTTCCGCAAGGATCTCTCCTGAAAGAACGCAGCGATTTTTTTCTTGTCGTAATGTCCTGTGGCGACAGCCAACGTTAAGTCCGAAAGTTCTCCGGCCTGGCAATCGAATTCGAAATCGTTCCAATCTAGGAAAACTAGTGCGGCAACAGTTCCCGTGCGTTTGTTCCCGTCGACGAAGGGATGGTTTTTGACGATGTGGAAAAGATAAGCTGCAGCCATTTCAAAGGGAAAGGCGTGGAGAAATTGGCCGGAAAATGACGCTCTGGGTTGCTCGATGGCCGATTCGAGAATTCCTGCATCGCGCACTTCGATAGTGCCACCTTAGTTCATATTCTGATCAGCATGAATCGCGAGAATGTCGGAAAGTTCTAAAAACTCGATCGAATCCACTATTCAGCTAACCTTCGCAAATCGTCTGCGAACTTACCGTTGATTTTCTTTAGACTATCCTTCAACTTCTTTTTGCGAATTGGATCACGGCAAGGCTTGACCAACAAATGGTCCCCATCGGTACTGATCTCTAAAGGAGTATCCTGAGAGATTTGCAGAAGCTCAAGGATTGGCTTGTCAATGACAAGGGCCAAACTGTTACCGTGCTTGATGAGCATTTTTTTCATCACTTGATTCTCCTTGCAATGTGTCACCAAAGTGTATACGTTCCTTTTCGGAAAGTCAAATGAAAGCCTCGGGGCGCGCGTCGGATTTTGCGCCGCCTCGTTTGAAAACGTCGATTTTCCCAGGGATTTCGCGGGTTGTTCGCATTTCGGCGAAGTTCCTTTGGTCGTCTGTAGCGCCCATGTAACTCGGTGCATGCCGCGTGTGGCGTTGAATTTCGAGTCGCGCACCCCAAATCGAGTCGCGTGAGTCGCGGAAGGCCAGTTGATTGAATCGTTCTCGATTTTGACCAATCAGAAGTGAAGCGAGAGCGTCTTACCTAGGTGGAACGTTGTAGCGACGCGAAGCTGTGATGATGCGTTCTCTATTGCTTGACTCCGGTGCAAGAGTTCGGTGTTCGCTGGAATGTGGCCCGTTTTCGCGTTAATGTAACACCCCAGCAAGATGCCAACTCGAATCACCTTCTGGATTTCGTCCAATCGATTCATTTACCGGAATCGTCCGATGATCCCGTACCGTACTCACATGCGTTACCTTCTGATGACGACTCAAGGCGCGAAGCTTGCCTTTGGGGTCCGTGTCTTTCTTTGTCTTGCCCTCTTTCAGTTGTCGTGCGTTGCATCCACAAGCAATGCTGCGGATGTTCGAGTCCGCGTCCGCGCACCTGACGGAACCCCTATTCCAAACACTGAGATTTCTAGCCTAAAGATATACGAACTCGGTAAGTCTCCCGTGCTAAAGACTGCGACCTTGGACCAGCATGGCAAAAGAGAGTTAGTAGCGCCTCCAAGTGGCGACGATGGCATTTTGCATTTATCGGGTGTTCCGAACGACGGGAGATTTGAACTAAGACTGTTTCATCCCGATTGGGTAACGACAAGCGTCAAGGATCTCCGTTTGGATACACACGAAATACAGGACATCGTGATGAGTCCAGGCGTTCCGATTCAACTTCGATTCGAGTCCGGTAACGGCACCGATTTGTTGACGTCGGAGTTCCACTTCATGGCTCTCTACAGGCCTCGCGATTCCGCAGTGCTTTATCATCCGTTAACGGTTCGGAATCAAGCGGCTCGAATCACTGTCCCGAAGGAACCATGCCTCGAACTTCGCCTCACCACCCGTGGAGCCGTGATTACCCCCTACGTCGGTAGGGACGACCGTTGTGCCGAGCTTGCAAAGAACGATGCGATCGATTTCTATGTGCATCCGACTACGACGGTGACCGGGCGGATTCGGGGAGACTTGGACTTAGTCACGAATGAGGCACGTGTTATTGGGTGGTATCCGAACCGTTCCAATGGGATTTCCTCACTGGCTACTGCCAGGGACGCCATGCGAACGGGTTATCCGGAGTTTGCCCCAATCCATACGGACGGCACATTCTCGATCGACCTTCCTCAAGGAGAGAACATTCTAAGTTTTTCGATCGCGGGAGGATATGTTGATCCTGAACTTGTCGAGGTCGTTGTTAAGCCACAGGGAGTCTTTGAAGTAGGCGAGATCGAACTGAAGCATCTGCCGCCGCTTCGGGGGAAGATTGTCAACGAAGAGGGTCTGCCTGTACCCAACGCCGTGGTCCGCCTCATGACATCGGACCAAAGCACTGACTATCAACTAACTGATTCCGAAGGAGGATACTCTCTAAGCTCCACAGAGTTGTTTGATTTCGTCCAGAGCCGTGTACCTGGCGAAACCGCGGTGATCGTAGCCATAGATCCAAATACCGCGCGCGTCGGGTCACTTCCGATTCGTAATGACTGGACCCCAAGGACCCAGAGTCGCTTCGAAGCGATTCCACTTCGCCCAGTAAATCGGGAGTGGGTGGAAAAGACAATTCCGAAGCCGCGACCACCGACGATCACGCAGATCGAGTCGGAGGCGGACAGATTGCTCGCCAACGCCACGTGTCCAGATTTCTCGGAAGGCCTTTGGCTGAACAGCAGTGCGAAAAGCATAGCAGACTTCCGCGACAAGTATGTGTTGATCGACTTTTGGTTTCTCGGTTGTGGTCCTTGCGCGAGTGAGGTGCCGTCATTGAAACTGGCCCACGAACTGTTCTCTCGGTTCGGCTTCTCCGTCATCGGTGTCCACGTAACGACCGAGCCTGAGGATGTTATCCAGAACTACATTCGCGAAAAGCAGATCCCGTATCCAGTGGTTCTCGATCGTGATGGGCGCATCGGCAAGCAATGTTCCGAAATGGGGATTCGCAATTTTCCAACGATGATCATGATCGATCCTGAAGGAAGCATTATGGGCAGTCCTCGACTAGAGTTCATCCGTTCGCTTCGAATCCGGAAGATTGAGATGATCCATGAGACTTTGCTTCGCGCCGGAAGGATTCCCGCAGGCCGTGAGTGATTTCAATAAGCATCGCAATCAACTATCCGCCAGGGTTTTTTGCATTTCGGCGAAGTTCCTTTGGCCGTCTGTAGCGCCCATGCAACTCGGTGCATGGCGGATTGCGGCGTTGCATTTCGCGTCGCGCACGCCAAATCGCGTCGTTTTTCGCGTCGCAGGAGTGGCCAAAACACGGGGGGATTGCATGTTCCGAGTCTCGCTGAGTTGGCATCCAAAGAGGGGGGATGAGTTGAGACTCGGAGATGATGAAAGTGGACCGAATAGGCCTGTCACCCTATCCATAATTTGCCTCATCGATAAGCATCCTATACCGTGAGCTTCTAGAGGGTGGCTTCACGCATTTGTTCACCTGTTCGCAAACTCCTTGTTCCCTCTTTCCGTTTCGCGTCACTAGCAACATTTGACCGATGGTTACCAATCACCTGTTGACCGGGGTCACCTTTGGACTTTCACTCTCTATCGTTTCGTGGATGGTCGGAATCATAGGCAACTCCCTGCTGCAAAGAACCAGTTACTACGAAAAGCTTTCTCACCTGAATTTCATCCCAAGCAAAGCTCTGAACAGAGCCCTCGGAATCGAGCAGTTCAAATGGATCGTGAGAAGCAGCTTCTTCAGATACTTGAATCAGAGCATTCGGGTCGAAGGCAAACAGACCGATTTGGCTTCAATCCGCCATCAAATGACCCTTGCCGAGATCAGCCACCTGATCGGATTTCTTTTTGTGGCTGCCTTTGCCTTGTATCAGTGCTTTAACGTCAGCCTCATTTTTGGGCTTACGATGATGATCCCTAATGCAATTCTCAACGGCTATCCCTCCCTACTCCAGCAAGAAAACAAGAGGCGCATCGACCAGCTCATCAACCGCCTTGCCCGGCATAACGATACTCGCTCCTAACAACTGCGACGGCGATAAGCATTCTTCCATCCCATCTTCGAAGTGGCTGCTGCTTGATACTGCGCGGCTGCGACCTGCGTGGGATATGCTTCTAGGTTGTCATAACCATCCAGAATGCACACCCGCTGGAAGCCTATGCCACGAAGAAACAGTGGGTTGACACCCACCGCTCGCAGGATGGCGTTTTCCGATCTCTGTGTCCTGTTCTTCAAAGGGAAACACGGGTTGGTTCGTTGCTCCGCCGAAATGGTTGGCGCGTGACAGATATCGCGGTAGACTCAAGCTTTACGGGGCATTTTGGAAATGCGCTAGAACAGGCGCAACTTCCACGAACCAAGCGACGGGCTGAGGTGCTCGATCGTCGGGCCTTGCGACGATAAGACATTTCTGTTTTACCTCAGGTCATCGCGGGCGTTAAGCATGGCTACGCTTCATTTTTTAGTGCGATGGTCGAGGCTATCGATTTGATGAGAATACAAAATATGAAAAACACTGTCCTACCCGCCCTCCTCGCCGCCTCCTTGATCGCTATGCCGAGGGGCATCTGCGTTTGTGCGCAGGACAAGACCCCGGGCTTTAATCAGATGATCCCCGAGAAGATCATGACGCCCGACAAGGTGGAGACACGTCTAGGGACGCTCGAATTTGTAGATGGTGTGCCTACGATGGAGACCACACAGAGGGTTTATGACCACCTCGACTTCATGCGTGGGACGGAAGTCTTCCTGAACTTCGTCCCGGCCGCGTCGATGGAAGGCCTCCGTCTCGGTGCCGTTGAGCGCGGCGCGGCGCAATGCCACCAGGCGCTGATCTTCGATCATCTGATGGACTCCAATCCGCTATTCCTTACGGGCAACACGGACACTGTCTACTGCATGGTGTTCCTCGATCTGGGAACGGACGGCCCGACGGTTGTCGAGATACCACCCGGCTGCGGCCCAGGTACGGTGGACGACGCGTTCTTTCGCTTTGTAATCGACATGGGCGGGCCGGGACCGGACCAGGGCAAGGGGGGGAAATACCTCATCCTGCCTCCGGATTTCAGCGGTGAGATCCCGAAGGACAAGAAGGACGGGGGAGAATTCTTTGTGGCGCAGTCCACTTCTTATGTGAACTGGGTGCCGCTACGTGGATTTCTCGTGGACGGCAAACCGGACGCTGCAGTGAAGATGTTCAAGGAAGGCTTGAAGGTCTATCCTCTGAACAAGGCGGCGAACCCTCCCAAGATGGAGTTCATCAGTTGCTCCAAGGTGCCCTTTAACACAGTACACGCGAATACCTTCGAGTTCTACGAGGAGTTGAATCACGTCATTCAAAAAGAGCCGATCAGCTTTCTCGATCCGGAGCTGCGCGGTCTGCTCGCGAGCATTGGTATCGTGAAGGGGAAGAAGTTCTCGCCCGATGCGCGCATGAAGAAGATTCTGACGGAGGCCGTAGCCGTAGGCAATGCAACGGCCCGCGCAATTAGTTTCCGCGACCGGGACATGCGCGGCACGCTCTACCCGGGCAGTCAGTGGCAGAGCCTGTCCGCAGCAACGGATTATCAGTGGCTGGACGTGGACGCCGTGGGTGCCCGCAATCTGGATACGCGCACCAAGTTCTTTTATGCCTACACCGTCAATACACCTGCTATGATGGCCAAGCTGGTGGGGCGAGGCTCGCAGTATGCGCTCTGCTTCGCCGACCAGGCAGGCAAACCGTTCGATGGCGGCTTGAACTACAAGCTCAACGTGCCCGCGAACGTCCCCGCAAAGGATTTCTGGTCTGTGGTGATCTACGATCCGCAGACACGCTCGGAACTCCAGACGAGCCAGCCCTTTCCCAGTCGCAATAATCGGCGCGACAAGTTCATCACCAACGCCGACGGCTCAGTGGACCTCTACTTCGGTCCAAAGGCCCCTTCTGGTAAAGAAGCGAATTGGATTGCGACCGTTCCCAAAAAGGGGTGGTTCGCGATCTTCCGTCTCTACGGTCCGCTCGAGCCATGGTTCGACAAAACCTGGCGTCCAGGGGAGATCGAGCTGGTGAAGTGAATCAACGCAAAGGAAACAGCCGATTCGCCTACCTGTAAATAGTATTCCGCAGCATCAACCCCTGCATCAAGATCCGCGACGGCTTGGACAAATCGTTCTTTGATGCCGAGATTGCGGAGTAGATTGGCTATGCTTCCAGTTTGTCATGACCATCAAGAATGCACACAGGCTGGAAGCCTATGCCACGGTAGCGACTCAGCCCCAGGACCACGCGCCAATAGCCTGTCGCCCGATCCAGAGGTTGGCACACGCCTAAGCATCCTTTATTGTTGTAGCAATACAACGGCCCACTCGCGTGATAGGCTGCATTGGTGCAGCCTACCGGGGTTTGGTTGATCCGTCTAAAGACAAGTTATCCCATAAAGAATGAAGAGCCATATGGACCGTATCGCAATCAAGGCTTCGCTGTTCATTGTTCTCGCTGCTGCGATGACAGGGTGCGGGGGCAGTACCAACTGGAAGCCCGTAGCGGAGCAAATCTGCAAGAAGTATGAGGAGCGCTTGCGAATTCTCCAGGGTGTGAAGGAAAAGTCGGAAGCGGCTGGGCAACTTGACAGGATTATTCAGTGGCGGAAGGACTACGAAAAATTAAACGACCAACTCTCCGACACCGTGCTCCAGCTACGAAATAGCGGAGGGACGCTGGATTTTCAAGAGTTTGACAAGCTGAAAATGGAATGGGCAAAGGTAGATGATGCGGTAATTGTAGAGCTACGGCGTTTGAATGGCATGAACGGCGTCGGACCCGACTACGACAAGTCACTTGGCGAATTTACCCGCACCACCTTCTCCAATCCGTTTAGGTAACCTTAGGTCAAGATTCCCGTTGCAGGGCACCCTTCCCACACCAGCAACGTGCTTGCACTCTTGCAGGTGTTGCCGCGATACAACGCAGGACACGATTGCGAGTCGTTTTTCGTCCCACATCAGAAACGGCGTCGTGGTAAACTGCGAGTCACCTAAATTCAACCACGGGGCCACGGCTGATGACTGTCAGCGATCCACAATCTATTCGCAAAACGCGTTGGTACTCACCAACGGTGGGCAAGTTTCTGTTTGCCATCCTGGCCGCGCAAGTTGTGCTCTATCTTTCACAGCGCTTTAACTGGTTCGCGTTCAACCAGCTTAAAGGTCACACTGTGGTCATCACGGTGACGGTAACAGCAATTGGCTTGCTGCTGATCGCGGGCGTCGTTTTGCTTGGTCGTAAGGCACAGCTCACGCTGGCGACATTGATGCTGATGGTGCCGGTGATGGCCATCCCATGCAGTTGGTTGGTGCGAGAACTGATCCAGGCGCGGCGTCAAGCGCAGATCGTCGCCGGATGTGAACCTTACCGTTTGAATTACAACACTCCATCGTCCGATTCGGTGGTTCGTAGATGGTTCGAGCCGACCTTCGGAACGGATCTCTTTGTCGACGTGAGTGAGCTGCTCACCGATCAGGCCGACGATGCCGATCTTGTGGGACTGAAGGAGGTCACGCAATTGGAAAGGCTTTACCTCGGACGAACCAATGTCACCGACGCGGGTCTTGAGCAGCTGAAGGGGCTCACGCAATTGGAACGGCTATGGCTCAACGGAACCTACGTCACCGAAGCGGGCGTTGCCGATCTGCAAGAAACACTGCCAGAGTGCACTATTTATCACGATCCGGAATCGTGCCGTCGTCAATCACCATGAAATGGGAAGCCTCGCCAAACCGTTCTTCACCTCACCACCAAATCCTTCTTCGCGCCAGCCGCTCTCGCAAAGTCCTCCTCCGTCACCAGCAGGTAACTCTGCTGTGCGATCCTTGGCGAGTTGCCAAGCTCCGCACCACAACATTCGACACTTTTGCGTTCGAGAAGTCGGCAAGCCGCTTGGCGGCTAGAGAGTGGAGTCGAGAAAGTAGAAAGTAGAGCTCTCCAGCCACTCGGTATACTTTTCACCGTCTACTATCTGCCGGTTTTGACCTTCCCCCCGCGAGTTCCTTTGGAGTTCTGGTGCGCCCATGCTGGCTCGGTGCATGGCGGAATGCGGCGTTGCATTTCGCGTCGCGCTTCCCAAACGCGA
>JALOQW010000493.1 GCA_025459275.1 Pirellula sp. | reverse complement strand
CCATGTCCAATGCTGATGCACTCCAGAATCGCTGTCGATCCCTGGAAAATGCATTTTTCTCGGATCTTGACCAGAAGCTCCTGGCTGGGCTGAAGGAAAAATTGGATCTGGAAGCTGCTTTGGTCCAGTTTCGCGACGCGACCGGCATCGAAGATAAAAAGGTCTTAGAAGCGCTGTATCGGCTTGGAGTATCCCCTGCAGCATTGGCCGCGCTTCGAGCTTTTCCGTTGATTGCGGTCGCATGGGCCGATGGAGAGACCACGGCCGACGAGATCGCTACCGTTCGGTCCATTGCTTCTCGCCATTTCAAAAGAGATTCTGCTGCGGGAGAATTGATCGAACAGTGGTTGATCCACCACCCGACTCCCGAGATGCTCGATGCTTGGGAAACGTGCTTGGCGACGATGTTCCATTCCTTGCCGGAATCAGAAGCGGCCGCTTTGAAGCAGACGTTGCTGGAAGAAATCAATGAGGTAGCAACTGCCAGTGGCGGTCTACTGGGTTGGGGAGCCGTATCGCAATCCGAGAAGCGAACCATGCAAAGGATCAAGGCAGCGTTGGAGTAGCACTTTTCGTGCGACACAATCACTCATGAGCGAAGTCCCTCAGGTTGTCTGGCATCAGTCTTCGGTCGGAACCGAAGAACGAAATCGGAGATTAGGCCAGCGGGGATGTGTTCTGTGGTTCACTGGCTTGAGTGGCTCGGGCAAGAGCACGATTGCGAACGCCGTTGAACGGAAACTCTTCGATCGTGGTGCATACACCTACCTTCTGGATGGTGACAATGTTCGTCACGGATTGTGCGCCACGCCGCAGATCTTGGCATCGATTCACGGCGAGTCATTCGCCAAGCGATTTGGATTAGGGTTCGGACCCGAGGATAGGGAAGAGAACATTCGTCGCGTCGGGGCGGTGACGCAGTTGTTCGCTTCGGCGGGCCTCATTTGCCTGACAGCCTTTGTCAGTCCCTACAAGAGAGATCGGGATCGCGTACGCGATGTCGTCACTGGGGAACACGGGTTGCCGTTTATTGAAGTTTTCGTGAATACGCCGCTCGAGATCTGCATGCAGCGCGATCCAAAAGGCCTCTATCGAAAAGCCATCGCCGGGGAAATCCCGAACTTCACTGGAATTTCCGATCCCTACGAACCTCCGACGTCGGCTGAGTTAGAATTGGCGGGATCTGGAGCCCTTCCAGACGCGCTGGCTGATGAAGTCATCGCGTTCCTCATCGCGAGACGATTGATCTCCTCTGAAACGTAATTTTGGGAACAGGTTTTAGCCATGTCGAGTTTTGACCCGGGTGTGCCTCCAAACAATCCATTCAGCGCTAATCCCTACCAGCCAACTGGGATGAATTATCAGCCGACTCCAAACATGCCGCCTGTCGGGACGGCGCAACTCGCTAGCTTGGGCCAACGCTTTGCAGGTGCGATTTTGGATTCCATCCTACCGGGGCTGTTCGTCCTTCCCGGCTACATCATGTTCATCGTCGGGATGGTTATGGCTGAAAATCAACGGCAACAAGGGGTGGCCATTGGTGCGCCGGTGATATCGATCCTTGGCATGGGAATCATTTTCCTGGGCTTTGTCGTGACACTGGGGATTCAAATCTATTTGCTCGCAACGCGCAGCCAGACGCTGGGTAAATACATCATGAAGACACAAGTCGTCGATTTCGATTCTGGACAACCGGCGGATTTCCTACACTGCGCGATTCTGCGCATTCTGGTCAACTCGCTCATTTGCGGCATTCCCTGCGTTGGCTTTATCTACTTTATTGTCGACACCTGCTATATCTTCCGCGATGATCGACGTTGCATCCACGATTTGATCGCCAGCACCACTGTGATTGACATCAGCGATCGGTAGAACCTATGTCCAAGTACGTTGTGAGGTGCGGAGTCCATCGAACCCTATATGCGATGAATGCGCGTACAGAGCATCAGCGCGGGGATATCGTGATCGCTCGCACCAATCGCGGCCTGGAAAAGGGAGAAGTCTTGAGCGAGTTGCCCGAGCCACTGCCTTCCAACGTTGTTGAACTACCTAGCGGATCCGTGCAACGATTGGCGTCGGAAGAGGACCTTCGAGAACTGAAACGCTTAGCAGATCTAGCTTCGAAGGATTTCGAGGAATGCCACGCTTTGATCTCCGAATCAGGCTTGCCCATGCGGTTGGTCGATGTCGAACGACTTCTGGGGGGGGAAATCCTGACCCTCTATTACACCTCGGAAGATCGAGTCGATTTCCGGGAGTTGGTCAAACGGCTCGCTGCCAAGTATCAGACGCGGATCGAGATGCGGCAAGTCGGCGCGCGTGATGAAGCGAAATTGCTAGCGGACTATGGTGATTGCGGGAAACCGGTTTGCTGCAATACGCACTTATCCGTCATGCCGCCTGTTACCATGCGGATGGCCAAGCTCCAAAAAGCGACCCTCGATCCCAATAAAATCTCTGGCCGATGTGGCCGACTCAAGTGCTGTCTTCGTTATGAAAACGATTACTATGAAGAGCTCGCTGCCAAGCTACCGCCGGCTGGAAGCGAGATTGTGACGCGTGAGGGACGTGCTAAAGTATTGGGGGTAGAGTTGTTGGCGCAGCAACTCCTAGTTAGCACGGAAGACAATCGACGAGTTTTGATCTCCGCCGAGGATGTCGTAACGGTCCTTAAACGCGGATTGGAGCATTGATGAACGAGCAAGTCATGGCGATGGTGGAATTGCTGCAGAACGATCAACGATACCATCTTG
The DNA here is from genome assembly GCA_025459275.1 of Pirellula sp. GTDB lineage: Bacteria > Planctomycetota > Planctomycetia > Pirellulales > Pirellulaceae > JBKCUI01. The sequence goes on along the minus strand of JALOQW010000493.1, from coordinate 530 downwards.
ATGCCTACCAATTCGTGCGCGAAAGCTTGGCTTACGCCCAGAACGTCATGAAGCTGCCTCAGCATTCTGGCGAAGGAGACGAAGGCAAATCGGATCGCCATTTGACGGGCCAGCAACTATGCCAAGCGATACGCGAATACGCTGTGGAGCAGTATGGCTACTTGGCCAAAACGGTCTTGAATAGTTGGGGCGTCCACACCACCGGTGACTTTGGCGAGATTGTCTACAATTTGATTCGCATCAAGGAGATGCGAAAGAGCAAGACTGATCGCCGCGAAGATTTCGATGATCAATACGATTTCGATACCGCGTTTGTACCGAAATTTGAGCTGACAACCGATGCCACTTAGCCGCACTACTCTCAGCTTCGCAGCCACCTCAGTGGCCCTCGCCCTCTGGATCGCCTATCTAGTGTGGGTTTGCCTCAACCTCTAAACCTCGCCCCGCTTCCCCCTCACCGCTCACCATCGGGCTCGCCCCGATGGAAGCCTGACTGACCCGCTACAAAAGCTCGCCCCGCTCCCCCTCAC
>JALOQW010000133.1 GCA_025459275.1 Pirellula sp. | reverse complement strand
CTCTGGACACAATGGCAGATCCCCACTTCGGAGGGGTCGAACGATTCGGCGCGCAACGGTCTGGGCATGGTGGTTTCTCCTTAGGGCAGGGGAGTGTACCAAATCCGGTTGGCACCGTCAAGTAGGTGGGTGGCACGTACTAGCTTTACTAACTGCTGACGCGTATTAACGAGATGGGAGTGGGGGGGCGGCTACGGGAGTTTGGGGGGCACGGGGCGGAGATCGTCATCCATGGGATAAAGAGCATGATGAGCGTTTAACTGGTGAATCAGACTTTTCATCATCCGCGATAGCTCCTCGGGATGACGTTCGGCCAAGTTGGTTTGCTCAAAGGGGTCGGATCGCAGGTGATACAGTTGGTAATGCGAGTTCTCTGAAGCCGCGGATGGAAAGTAGTGAAAGATCACCTTCCAATCCCCGTCGCGATAGCTGGTCCAGTAATCGCTTCGGTGCGGCGCATGCGGGTAATGCATCAAAAATGCTTCCGGTCGAGTTCTATCAGGATTGCCCGATAACAACGTATCTAGCTTGACACCATCGACAACATGATCTCGGGGAATCTCGGTTCCAGTGATGCCAGCAATGGTTGGGAACAGATCGGGGACTGATGCCAATTGATTCTGGATCGCATTCTCGGGAATGGTCAGTTTTCTTTGGAAGGCGTTGCTCTTGTTCTGTTTCCCCCATGCAGCGAGAAACGGTACGCGAACCCCACCTTCATAATGGGAGCCCTTCTTTCCGCGTAAGGGAGCCGCGCACGCAACCGCATGCTCATTGCCAAGCGGTGCATCAGTACCATTGTCCCCGACGAATAAGACCAACGTGTTCTCGTCAACACTGAGTTCCTCTAGATGATCGAGAAGATCGCCGAGCGATTTATCCACCCCTTCGATCAATGTTGCGAATGCTTGAGCCGGAACTGGCTTGCCCGAATCTTTGTAATGATCCGCGAATCGCGGATCGGAGTGGAACGGTGCATGGACTGCGTAGTGAGCGAAGTAGAGAAAGAAGGGTTTCCCTTCCTCAACAGCCTGAGATACATGCTTTTTGGCTTCGAGGGTTAACGCCTCTGTGAGAAAGGTCTCGCTTCCATGATATTGCTCGAGCCCCGGAACGGCGGATGATGAGCTTTGACTCAAGCTTCCTCCCGCGTTGCCATAATTCTGACTCCCGTAATAGCTTGCTGGTGATCCGAAGGACGCGCCGCCAACATTCACATCGAAGCCGATATTCCTAGGATCAGCCCCTGCGGAGTCGCGAGGGCCGAAGTGCCCTTTGCCAATGTGAATGGTTCGATATCCGTTGGACCTCAGAAGCTTGGGTAGGCTTACATTGCTAAGCCCAAGTCCCTGCCAATTCCAATGAGTTGGTCCAAAAGGACCACCGTTGTTGTTGTCAGGTGCGATCCAATTGGTAGTGCGATGCCTAGCTGCATTCTGACCAGTCATGATTGAGATGCGAGTCGGCGAGCAAACACTCATCGCGTTGAATTGGCTGAAGCGAATCCCGCGCCGGGCCAGTCGCTCCATATTCGGCGTTCGATAGAAATCGTTCAGTGGAAACTTCTTAGGGCGACCGGCCTCATCTACCAGAAAGGGAACCGACGTGTCCATGACCCCCATGTCGTCGACAAGCATCAATACAATGTTTGGCTTGCTAGGCTCCCCTGCATGCAATGAGGGTTCCGAGCACACGCAGAATAGGAGGATGCAGCCAAGGGTCGGGATGAACGAAGCGACCTGTTTCACAGGATTTTGCATAGTTACCGCTAAAGCAGAATGGATCGTCTGTCGGTGACGCGGCGATGTACGCACGAGAAGCCTTTTGTCGAGCTGTCTTGTGCAACGTGCGGCTGACGCGATAGTGCGGCGAACACGGGAGCATTGCCAGGTAACGCGAGACTCAGGTAGGCTAGCAACGCATCAGCAATGAGACTCGCTACGCCAAGTATTCTACTTGGTCGCCACCATTCCAGTGGACGTTGCCGGGAGCTTTCGGGGACGAAGGCCCACCCCAACGTCCAAAGTACTCCACGGCAAGGAAGATGCATGCCAGCAGCATAAAGATGTTGGCCAGGATGATCATCATCGTGTAGATCGAGATCGGTTGCTTGGTCATGTCTGGTATGCCGGGTTCAGGATTGCGATGGATCTGTGCGATCGAATAGGTAACTCGAACGGCTAGTAAACTCGAGCGGCAACGTTGTCACCGGCTTGGATGTAGCCTTTGCGGAAAGCCGGGATGATCTTGCCAACGGACTTATCGTCTGCAACCGTCCGCAGCTGGATTCGACCTAGGTAGCTTCCGTTGCGATAAATGTCGAGCATGTGGCCTTCTCGTAGTCCATCATCGCGTCCAACCGAAACCTCAACCGTCTGGTCGTTACCAACAGCGAGTACCACTCCCTTCAAGTCGCTCGGTGGAACGTCTTCCGGATCCGTGATACCTGCGGCTGCGAGTGCGGCTCCTCGAGTCTCCGCCATGGCTTGGAACCGAGTGGACTGATCTCGCAGGTTATCGATCTCGATTTGGAGGTCGGTTCGCTTGCTTGCGAGACTGTTCAGTTCATCGGTCAATCGGATCACGTTGCGACGCTGAGCATTCCGGTCGGTGATGATCTTGTCAATCTCGGTCTTCAAAAGCTCGTTTTCGCTGGTAATGCGTTTGAGTTCCGAAAGGGTTTGAGCCAAACTCTGTGTAGCTTGTGTGTTCTTGGAGTTCAGGTCGTTGAGCTGAGTGTTGGCTTGTTGGTTCTTTTCTCGTTCGGTGTCGAGCTGAGTCTGAAGAGCTGCAAGCGACACGCGGCGTGCCACTTGTTCTTGGCTCATCTGCGTTTTGTTGATTTCCGCAGCACGCTTGAGCGAATCGATTGCGGCATCCCGCTCCCGAACCTGAGTTTGCAGGGCTCCCACGCGAGATCGCAAATCTTTGTGGGATGCATTGACTGCGACCGAAGCGACGAAGAACGCAACGCTCAGGATCAACAGCAACAACGTGAAAATCTGGCCGAGTCGTGTCATGAGTCAACCGAAGGAGTGGGTCAAGAGGGATTGGACAAGGGGCATCCAGGTACCTGAAAACAGGCGAAACACCGAAGTTCGAGTATAGTTCGGTGGAAATGCGAATGTCAACGAATTCAGAAAATTTGCTCAGTTCCCGTCCGGCCGACTTGGACTTGCATGATTTCGATTACGATTGAGCTTCGCTTCCTCACGATTGCACCGATTGTGCCGGCTGTCCGTGGCTTGGTCATTGGTTAAATGTGCACTATCCTTTACAGTACTGAAAGAAGCAAAAACAAGTGCTTCTGCGGGGCTCGCGCCTCGGCTGACCCTCTGATGACTTGACGCTATTTTCTCACGAAACATGACTTCCACGAGCAACTCGGCATCGCAGCCTGGCAAAGCCTCCCCGTCCGGGCCGGTTGGCCCCAGTTTTTTTCAGCGCCATGACTTCCTTATCCGCCGGTTGCATTCCCTTAGCGGGCTGATACCGGTCGGAGCCTACATGTGCGTCCACCTCGTGACCAACTCGAGCTTGGCAAGCGGGGTCGACGTTTTTCAAAACGCGGTTTTCGCGATCCATTCCCTGCCATTCCTGCCAGTGATCGAGTGGCTGTTTATTTTTCTGCCGATCATTTTTCATGCGGTTGTTGGTATCTGGATTGCGCGCTCCGGGCACTCCAACTTGAATCGGTATCGCTTGGCTGGGAACCGGCGCTACACTTGGCAGCGAATCACTGGCTACATCGCATTTGTCTTCATTTTCACCCATGTTTTCCATCTCCACGGCTGGTTCCATGCGGATTGGTGGTTGAAGACGGTCGCGGAACCCATCGGAATGGCTCAGTTTGATCCATACAACGCGGCGAGTTCTCTTGCCAACGCCATGAATAGTCTCGGTATCTTATGGCCGATTTTTTATGCCCTGGGTGTGTTGGCCTGTGTTTTCCACCTCGCCAACGGTATTTGGACGGCTGGAATCACTTGGGGGCTGTGGTTGACCCCGAACGCACAAGCACGGGCTAGCTATGTTTGTCTTGGATTTGGCATCCTACTAGGCTTGGTCGGCCTCACCGCAACCGGGGCGGCCACGCGGACTGACCCCGCCGCAGCGAAAGCTACTGAGGATCAAATGTACAAGGTTCGGGTCGAAGGCCTTATGATCAAGCCGAACGAGCACAAACGCACGGACGGACGGCGTCACGGACATTCGTCCGAAGCGTCACCGGGCCCAACCCTGATCATTCCTCAAGCGGTTACTGGCTCTCGATGACGGTCGGTAAACGATTGCGGTCTCCAGTACTCGTTCCCATCAAAAGAAAACTAACGAACTGAATCATGGCAAAGAATCGCGTGTTGGTCGTCGGTGGTGGTCTGGCAGGGCTGTCCGCCACGATGAAATTGGCCGAACTGGGTATTCCGGTGGATTTGGTAAGCCTGACGCCGGTGAAACGTTCCCACAGCGTCTGTGCTCAAGGGGGCATAAACAGCGTCAACGACTTGACCAGGCAGCAGGGGGATGACGAGTGGAAGCACTTCGATGACACCATCTACGGTGGCGACTTCCTTCAGAACCAGCCTCCGGTCAAAGAAATGGCCTACTGGGCTCCCAAAGTCATTGACCTGATGGATCGTCTCGGAGTGACGTTCAACCGTACGCCCGAAGGTTTCATCGATCGTCGACGCTTCGGCGGAACCCTTTACAAGCGCACGGCTTTCGCAGGGGCGACCACCGGGCAGCAACTTCTGTATGCATTGGACGAGCAAGTGCGTCGCCATGAAGCCGCCGGGTTGGTCAAGAAGTACGAGTTCTGGGACTTCCTGGGACCTGTGCTTGACGACACTGGTCGATGCGTGGGAGCGGTCGCGCAGGACATGGTTAGCATGGAAATTCGCTCCTTTCCAGCAGACGCCGTCGTCGTTGCAACTGGCGGATGCGGGCTCGTTTACGGGCGATCAACAATGTCCGTGTTCTGCACCGGAAGTGCGGCCAGTCGATGCTTCCAGGCGGGTGCCAAGTACGCGAATGGCGAATTCATTCAGGTTCACCCCACAGCCATCCCCGGCGCGGACAAACTGCGATTGATGAGTGAGTCGGCTCGCGGGGAAGGTGGTCGCGTGTGGGTACCTCGCAAACCCAACGACCCTCGCGCTCCAAAAGATATTCCAGAGTCCGAGCGCTATTACTTCCTCGAAGAACGGTTCCCCAAATATGGAAACTTGGTCCCTCGAGACATTGCGACCCGAGAAATCTTCAACATTTGCGTGAACGAAGGACTCTCTGTCGATCCGACCCGCATGTGTGTGTACTTGGATTTGACTCACATCCCGCGAGCCGAGTTGGATCGGAAGCTGGGCGGGATTCTTGAAATCTACGAGAAGTTCCAGGGGGTCGATCCTCGCGACGAGCCGATGAAGATTTTCCCAGCCGTTCACTACAGTATGGGAGGCCTCTGGGTCGACTACGAAGCCAACGGAGAAGGAGGTCTATTGCCCGGTTCACCTCGCAACCAATCGACTAACATTCCGGGCTTGTATGCGATTGGCGAGTGCGATTACCAATACCATGGCGCCAACCGACTCGGAGCCAATTCACTACTCAGCTGCATCTTCAGCGGCCTGTTCGTCGGCCCAGGGATCGTCAATTGGATTCAAGCCAATAAAGCGTCTGCGGATTTGCCCAAGAGTGTGTTCGAACGGGCGGTCTCTGCACAAGAGGCAAGGCACAAGCAACTCTTGTCGAACCGAGGCGGAGAGGGCGAAAACCCTTACCTGCTCCATCAAGAGCTCGGCGACATCATGACGCGAGCGGCAACGGTGGTTCGCTACAACAACCAATTGACCGATGCTCTGGCTAAGGTGGCCGATATGGCCGAGCGAGGCAAACGTTGCTCCCTCGCCGATAGCGGAAATTGGACCAACCAAAACGTCATCTTTACCAAAGCCCTGCAGGACATGTTCCCCATCGCCCAGTGCATTTTGGAAGGTGCACTCAAGCGGGATGAAAGTCGCGGCGCACACTACAAGCCAGACTTCTCGATGCCAAGTCTGACTTCCACGGATCCCGCCGAAAGGCGTCGAGAAGCCGAGCAGTGGTGCGATGCGTTTGACGAAAACACCAACAAGTACCTCAAGACCTCGGTCTGTTCATGGCAAGGGGATGCACCGGAGCTAGAGTACGAAGACGTTGATACGCGTCTTCTCGCTCCTCGACCTCGATTGTATGGACTGGTCGGCGCCGAAGTGATCGAACAAGTTTGGAAGGAGCGATCCGAAACGCGCTCGGGCCAAAATTCAGAGAAAAAGTTGGTTGGGTCAGCACACTAACACGGGATTTTCCCCTTCAGTCGATACACGAAATATCACGTTCGAAGCAACTTACACAACGAAAAGTTCAACATAGATAGGAAAGGTTGAGGCATTCCATGATCGCAGCGGGTCCAGAAGCCACATCCAAACGGCGACCATCCAAGATCAACGTACGCGTATTGCGGCAAGATGGGCCTGGGTTACCACCCTACTGGGAACGGCATCAGGTCGAGTACGAGCCGGACATGAACGTTATCAGTGTGCTCCAAAAAATTGCGGCACAAGCTCGCACCAGCGAAGGGAATGCGGTAGCACCTGTTGCGTGGGACTGCGGATGCCTCGAAGAAGTGTGCGGTTCGTGCACCATGGTCATTAACGGTCGGGTTCGCCAGAGTTGCAGCGCACTGGTCGATCGTTTGCTGGAAGACCACCCGGAAGAGATCGAACTCCGTCCCATGACCAAGTTCCCGGTGATTCGGGACTTGATGGTTGATCGATCCAGGTTGTTCCACTCCCTCAAGCGAGTGAAAGCCTGGGTGCCCGTCGACGGCTATTTCGATATGGGAGCAGGGCCCCGAATATCGCGCGACGAGCAAGAGCAAAACTACCCTCTCAGCCAATGCATGAGCTGCGGCTGCTGTCTCGAAGCCTGTCCACAATTCAATAAAGTGGAGCTTCAACGCAACCCTGGCGAAAGCGACGAAGAGTTCGCGGCTCGCAAAGAAGCAGCCTACTCGGTCGAATTCGTTGGGCCGCATGCGATCTCGCAAGCCGTTCTCTTCAATTCGCATCCCGTCGGCAAGAACCTAGAACGGGAGAGGATGGAAGCTCTTACCTCGAGCGGTGGAGTCCAAGCCTGCGGAAATGCGCAAAATTGTGTGGCGGTATGCCCCAAGGAAATCCCGCTGACGACTTCGATTGCTCGAGCTGGGAGAGCCGCCACTGTTTATGCCTTTAAGAAGCTGTTTGATCGCTGATTCCGGGGTGTCGTCCGCTTGTCGCGGTCCTGAATGCCAAGTTAAATAGAGGCTGTACTGTTCGACAGCACTCACCACGGAAAGCGGTTATGTTTCAGCGTGTGTATTTGGGCGTCTGTTTTGCCACGGTCGCTTTTGCCGCGATCGCTTGTATCGCGACCTCGGCCATTGCGCAAGATAACCTGTCGTCGTCCGCCCCAAAAAATGGGGCAGCAAGTCAAGTCGATGCTTCCAGCCCAAAGATTGGTGCGTCGACCGCTGAATCAACAACGATTTCCCCAGATAAGTCCGCGGTAGTCGAAAAGCCGTCTAATCGACTGGCGGTTCTAATTGGTAGCCTTACGGTATTCGCGTTAGCGGTCTTTGTCGGTTTCGAGGTTATCAATAAAGTCCCACCCACGCTGCACACTCCCCTCATGAGCGGCTCCAATGCCATCAGTGGGATCACGGTCGTGGGAGCCATTCTGGCAACGGGCTTTGGCAAGTTTGGATTTGGGAGTCTATTGGGCGCCGCGGCAATTGTTCTGGCAATGATCAATGTCGTAGGTGGATTCTGGGTGACCCATCGTATGCTTTCGATGTTCAAGAAGAAATAAAAGATCGGACTTTCAATGACTGCCCTGATCCCGCTGGCCTACTTGATCGCAGCCGTGCTGTTCATTCTAGGCCTCAAGAATATGTCTTCACCCAAGACTGCGGTGCGAGGCAATCTGCTTGGCGCTTCCGGCATGGCCTTGGCCATCGGAGCAACGTTGGTCGATGGCCGAGTCGGGGGATATTGGCTGATTGGCATCACCTTGATTGCCGGTACAGCGGTGGGATTGTGGCTTGCACAAACGGTCCCCATGACCGGCATGCCTGAAATGGTGGGGTTACTTAACGGCTTCGGTGGCGTCGCATCGACGTTGGTTGCTTTTGCGGATTTGCTGCAATCCGACCACCAGTCAATCGACACGTTGCTCGCGATTGGGTTATCCGGTTTGATCGGCACGGTCACGTTCTCAGGGAGCATGATCGCCTTTGCCAAGCTAAAAGAGTACAAACAGTTCAAGCAACCCTTCGCGCTACCGTTTCAGACGTTGATCAATGCAGGAATTGTGCTTGGCGTCGTGATGCTAGTCGCTTTTATGGTTACCACTCAGAGCTTCACGATTCAAGTTCTGTGCTATCTTGCGATCGTCGCGTTGGCGTTGGTTCTTGGGGTGTTCTTGGTCTTGCCGATCGGTGGAGCCGACATGCCAGTGGTGATCTCGTTGATGAATTCGTATTCTGGACTGGCCGGAGCCGCGACGGGCTTCGTCATTGACAACAATGCCCTAATCATCTCCGGTTCGTTGGTTGGCGCGTCAGGAATCATCCTGACCCAAATTATGTGCAAGGCGATGAATCGGTCGCTTGGAAATGTTCTGTTCGGCAAGATGGCAGGGGGAGGCAAGGTCGCGTCCGCTGACGAAGTATACGCGAATGTACGGAGCACTTCGGCCGATGACATTGCCATGATATTGGATGGTGCACAGCGCGTCGTGATTGTTCCGGGTTATGGACTCGCGGTCGCCCAAGCTCAACACGCAGTGCGTGATCTGGCGAAGTTACTGGAGTCCAAGGGTACCAACGTCGAGTACGCAATCCATCCGGTCGCAGGACGCATGCCTGGGCACATGAATGTCCTCCTGGCAGAGGCAGATGTGTCCTACGATAAACTGCTCGAAATGGATGCCATCAATCCGACAATGGACACTGTTGACGTGGCGATTGTGATTGGAGCCAACGACGTGGTGAACCCATCGGCCCGTCTAGATCCAAACAGTCCCATTGCCGGCATGCCGATTATCGATGTCGACAAAGCGAGAACGGTGATCGTGATCAAGCGGAGCCTGAGTCCCGGATTCGCCGGGATCCCCAACCCTTTGTTTGCGATGCCCAACGCATTAATGTTTTATGCTGATGGCCAGCAAGCGGTCCTTGACATCGTTCGAGCGATCAAGGCTTTGTAGCGGTCGATCGTCCCTCCCATCCCTCCCGACCCACCATGAACTTCGATCGACCGTGTGCAGAGATCCTCGATGAGGCGTGGCAACGGTACGCGTTTGCCAACGATGCCGGGCCCTATCTTTTGATTCCACAAGCGGTCCTCCAACCGCGCGACGAAGAAGAGGTCCGGAATATTTTTATCGCTTCCCGCGAAAAAAAGATTCCCATTTGCTTCCGAGCAGGAGGCACCAGCCTCTCTGGCCAATCCGTTACCGACGGTTGGCTGGTCGATGTCGGACGGCATTGGCGCAGAATTGAAAGTCTCGACAACGGGCTACGCGTTCGCGTGCAGCCTGGGGCAATTGGCGGCCTCGTCAATGCGCATCTTCGTCCGATGGGACGCAAAATGGGTCCGGATCCATCGAGCATCAACTCGGCCATGATGGGAGGGATCCTCTCAAACAACTCAAGTGGTATGTGCTGTGGTGTGGTCAACAACGCGTACCACACCGTCGAGAGTTTGCGGTTCATTCTTCCTGACGGTAGCGTCTGGGATACATCGAAAACCGATGAGGCAAAGCGTTTTCGAGCCGAAAAGCCTGTGCTGTGCGGGGAACTGCTCGCGATTCGCCAATCCATTCTTGGCAATAGCAAGTTGCTGGAAAAGATCCGCCGAAAGTACCTGCAAAAGAACACGGTTGGGTATTCACTCAACGCATTTGTCGACTACGAAGAGCCCCTCGACATTCTTGCTCATGTCCTGATCGGTGCCGAAGG
>JALOQW010000492.1 GCA_025459275.1 Pirellula sp. | reverse complement strand
CGGTGAACTGCCGCAACTCCTCTTCACGAGTAAGGTGTTCTTGCGAAGTGGGTTTACTCCCGAGGAAGTTCTTCGAATGTTGACTCACGGACCAGCGGAATTGACTGGGGTGAGCGATCGAGTCGGTACGTTGTCAGCGGGCAAAGATGCAGACTTTGTTGTCTTATCGGGACAGCCCCTCGAGAACGGATCCAAGGTCACCGCTACGTACGTGAATGGTAATGAAGTCTATAAACACCACTCCCCATCGGACGTGTTGCGAATCGATGCTTCCAAGGTCTACACGGGATCCGAGGTCATCCATCAAGCCTCGGTATCTGTAGCGCGAGGAAAAATTCAAGGAGTGGGCAAGAGCGTGACGGTTCCTGAGGGAGCCACCACGAGATCCTACCCTTCGGGAGTCATCGTTCCTGGGTGGATCGATGTCGGTGCCGAACTCGGACTAGGCGGCCCTATTAACGACGTGATTCCATTGGATACCAAGCTGGGCAACTGGCTCCTCTCGGATGATGAGACGGTGCGGTATGTTCGGCAATCAGGGATTACGACAGCCTTCGTCAGCTCCACTCGATCCCCCAGTCCGGTCATGGCGTTCAAGCTCGGAGATCGACCACGCGTGGTCAAGGATCCCGTGGCCATTCGATTTGCTGTAACGGGTGAAATCGCAGCTGCAGAGAATTCGATGCGCCGTACTCTCGCATCTGCAAAGCAGTATGCGACGGCCTGGTCGCAATACGAAGCATCGTACCGGGACTACAAGAACAAACTGCTGGAATACGAAGCCAACAAGAAGAAGTTCGACGAGGCTGTGAAGGCGGCCGAGCAAAAGAAGGCCGAGGAAGAAAAGAAAGCGAAAGAGCCCGAGAAGCCAAAGAGCGAATCGGAAGCCAGTAAGCCACAGGATCCAAAACCAGTTCCCGCCACCCCGACCGCCACCCCGGCAACCACTCCTCCAAGCAATGAATTGAAGGAGCCCGAGAAGCCCAAGGAGCCCGAGAAGCCCAAGGCGAATGCAGCTCTTGAACCCTATCGTCCGTTGTTCGCCGGCGAATTGATTGCCATGGTCGATGTCGAGAGCGAGCGACTCGTCGAAGTGGCCATCAAGCTCTTCCGTCAGGAGTTTGAACTCCCAACGGTCATCGTCGGAGGCGAGGCGGCCGTGAAGCAAGTTGAACTGTTGCGCAAGCATCAGGTTGCCGTCGTCGCGGGACCAACGCTGGTTCGTGAAGATACCAACGAGACAACGAATATCCCGGTTGAACTTGCGGTCAATTCCGTTCCGTTTTTGTTTCAGTCCCAAGCAAGCTCGGGAGCTAGAAAGTTGCCGGATGCCATTGCCTATTCTGTCTATCGCGGTCTTGGAGTTGGCGACGCCGTACGTGGATTGACCCTCGAGGCAGCGAAGCAATTCAAGTTACCCGATATTGGGCTACTCGCGACCGGCAAGGATGCTGACCTCGTCGTATTGAGTGGAGACCCCTTGGATATGGGGACAGAAGTTCTTGCGGTCATCATCGATGGAAAAATCGTGTACGAAAGAGGGGTGGAACCATGATGCTATCGCGCAAGGCTTGTTGGCTCATCGCGGGACTCGCTGTCGCGATCGGCCACGCATCCATTTCTTGGTCGCAAGAGACGAAACCTGCGATCGCGATCCGGGTTGGGAAGGTCATCACATGTGCTGGTGATCCTATCTTGGATGGAGTCATTTTGGTGGTCGGTGGGAAGATTCAGGGCGTTGGCCCTTTTGGTGCGGTCCCCTTGCCGGAAGATTGCGAAGTAATCCATCATCCCAACTCCTTTGCGATGCCGGGTCTCATCGAAGCCCACTCGCACGTGGGGGGGACGAGCGATCTCAATGAAATGGTCTACCAAACGAATCCGGAGCTTAGGAATTGGGACCAAGCTATTCCTCACAATGAACAACTCAAGGTTGCGATTGCGGGTGGGGTAACCACCATTTGTTTCATTCCGGGTAGCGGTACGAATATGGGCGGATGGGGCACCCTGATGAAGACCGGTCCAGGGAAGCTATCGGACGTCATTCTTAAGGCGCCGGGTGTTCTGAAGATTGCGCAGGCGGGCAATCCGGAACGAGCAGCGGGCGAAGTCGGATCGGGGCGCGTTGGGATGAACCACGTGATTCGTCAGCAACTCATGGAAGGGCGACTCTACGTTCAGCAATGGGATGCATACGAAGCAGGGCGATTGAAAGATAAACCCGAAGTCAATCTTCGGTTGGAATACTTCAAGCCTCTCTTCCATCACGAGATTCCGGTTGTGGTACATACGCAGCAGTATCAAGTGGTCCAGTCCACGTTGAGAATGCTCGTCGATGAATTCAACTTGAAGATTGTGATCGACCATGGAACGTTCGATGCGTTCAAGTTGGCGGACGAAGTGAACAAGCGCGATATCCCAGTCATGGCTGGACCACGCGGGTTCTGGTACGACCCCGAAGTGGGCCAAATCCGCGGGATCGTCGCCGAGTACGCAAAGCGTGGTTCCGTGTTACTGGGGGTCAATACAGATGCACCTGTGATTCCACAAGAAGAGTTGAGCTTCCAGGCCACCATGGCTGTTCGGTATGGCTGGGACGAAGAGAAAGCCCTTCGCGGAGTAACGATTGAGCCTGCCAAAGCGTTGATGATCGCGGATAGAGTCGGATCGTTGGAACCTGGTAAAGATGCCGACATCGTCATCACCACGGGATCGATCATTGATCCGCGCTGCTATGTCGAGCAAGTCTTCATCGACGGAAAAAGTGTTTACGACATTAAGAAAGACCGCAGACGCTTCTAATGGTTAATAGTCCCTTTATGCAAATCCCAATGATTGCGAACCGAAACATGAGCTGCTGTCATCGATTGCGATGGCTTATCGGGGCATGGCAATTGGCGTTGGCCTTCGTCGCTACGGTTGGTGCGTGCTGCGAAGCACAGGATTCGTTTGTGATCCAGAATGTGGCGATCCACACGGCCACGGAAAAGGGGATCATCGACAGGGGGACTGTGGTGGTCCAAGAAGGAAAGATCGTCGAGGTAGGTACCGACGTGCGCATTCCTGTTTCGGCAAGAATCATCGATGGCCGTGGGAAAACGCTTACCCCAGGATTCATCGCTCCCATGCATGCGGTCGAGTTGCAGCGCGAGGCTGCAGGAGAATCCCGTACAGTGATCGTTCGGGGACGTCCCGTGACGATTGGCGGACGGTCTGCATCAACCAACACGTCTTTCGTTCGAGTCTCCGAGAATCTTTCAGCCGATTTCATGGATTGGTCCATTCCGATCCG
>JALOQW010000132.1 GCA_025459275.1 Pirellula sp. | reverse complement strand
CCACGACGTCCACTTGAGGCTTCCGGTACGAGCGGACAAAAGACTGTTCTGAACGGCGGTCTGAATTGCAGTATTTTGGACGGTTGGTGGGCCGAAGCGTACGATGGAACGAACGGTTTTGCCATCGGCAAAGGTGCCAGCCACACCGACGATCGAATCACCGATCGTCGGGACGCCGAATATCTGTACGAGACTCTTGAACAGCACGTAATCCCAACCTTCTACAATCGAGATCGGGATGGGTTACCTCGAGCTTGGATCAAGATGATGATGAGCAGCATCAGCACCCTCGCCTGGAGGTTCAGCAGTCACCGCATGGTCATGGACTACACGCGAGTGGCATACGTGCCTGCATCCGGCGGACTGAGTTGCGAGATCAAGGGGCGGTAAACGAATGGGACGCTGAGAAGACGGCTCCTAACCGAACGAACGCAGCGCAACCGCTACGCCTCATACAACCGGACCCGGACCCGGAGGATTGAGTCCCGCAATCGCTCCCATGCCTACGCTTCCCCAACGGGCAACCTATTGGTTTTTATGAGCGGCAATGCGCCGTTCATGAATCGAATGCCCGGTTGGTAAGGTATTGATATGGGTGTGCTAGCTCCAGAATGGCAAAAGAGCGACGATCGATCCGCGACGACAGGTCGTCCATTACGAGTCGATTCCGTCCTCGTGACGGCTATGGTGTGCGCGATCATGATCGGGATGACTCTGTTGCCAGATGTCTTTCCGTCGTTGCCGAGTCAATGGCGAATGATCGGTATTGCAGGCCTGGTTTCTTGCATTGGGCTTTCTGAGCTGCGACGTCGCAATGACCAGAAGCAGGTCCAGACTCTCACGGCGACCTGTACCGTGGATTCGTTAACTGGACTCGACAATGAGCGAGGGTTGTATCGCGAACTTCACCGACAACTCTCTTATCTTCGCCGAGAAGGGGCCCCCATTTCTGTGCTCATGATGGAAGTTGACCGCTTCGATGCGATCACTGAGCGATGGGGGCAACAAGCAGCCAATGCAATCCTTCGCGATGTATCGCAAGTCGCACTCGCATACCTTCGAGAGCTTGATCTGCTGACTCGCTTTCGCGGGCAGCAAATGGTAGCGATTCTCCCGGCAACCAAACTGTCGGACGCAGAATCGGTCGCGGAACGCATTCGGAAGGCAGTCGAGGAGACGGTGATTGCGCAAGAAAAGTTGATGCTCGATGTTACAGTCAGTATCGGAGTGGCGGCCGCAGTAACACTCGACACAGAGACGTCGTTGCTGGCACGAGCCAAAGCAGCCCTTCAGAATGCACACCGAATGGGGCCTAACCATACCTGTTCCCAATCGATGAATATTGAGCTCGAAGACGTTCCACTGACCTGCGAACGCACATTGGTCAAGTCATGATTCCTCAATGCACAAAGCCTTGGTGTTGGCCAAGGCTTTGTCGCTTGAATCGTCCTGAACTTCCTCGCCTAAGCCAGGCGAGATGATCAAGCACTATTTGTGCGTGAAGTCGAGGTACCACAGTCCGTCATCCCACTCGAGGGAGACTCGACGCCATCCCAGTGGAACTTGTGGATAGGGATAGAACGGTCCGATGTATGGCCATGCCGACGCGCTGTATTGCTTGGGATAGGTCACAGCAGCGTAGTTTGGATGGGCCGCGTAGCTGGGCCATGCATAGCCAGGCATGTTCGGGTTGTCGTGTCGAGGAACACCGGCACCGTAACTCGGACCAGCATTCATCGGCATCGGTGCTTGCGGAGCAACGACCCCTGATGAGACCGGCATCCCTCCCATGCCACCGTTCAAGTTGCTCGGTGCGAAGGCTCGAGGGGATGCTGCTGGGGCAGCAACCGCTCCGTTGCCAACGTTGACGCCTTGAGGCGACACCTGAACTTGAGGCACGTTAACGATATTCGATGGAACTTGACCGCTCACGGTGCGAACACCGGTCACAACGACTTCGTCCATGACCCGACGAACACCACTGGTGCGTTGCGCGGTTCCAAGAACGAGATCTTTTTGTTGCTGGCTTGCGACGTTGCCTCGAACCCAAACTTCGCCATCGACTGTCGAAACGTCGAGGTCGAAGTTGCGGAGTTGTCCAACTTTCTTGGCTTGACCAAGCTGGCCGAGGATATCCGAGGTGATTTGAGAGTCACTTGCCGATGCGGACTCATCCTCGATCAACAGGGTCGGAGCTTCGTTGGCCGATGCTGGAACGACTGCCGATGGTGCGGATGGGATCGTAGCGGGTGTGTGTGCGACAACTTTGGCCTGGTTGTCCACCGACTTGACTCCGTCGGTGTCGCGTGCTGCGGTCAGTACGCGATCCAGCTGTGATTGGCTTGCTGCAGTGCCGGTGATCAGAACGTTTCCGTTCTCGACGGTCAAATCAACTTCGAGCCCAGACAGGCTCACTTGAGATTGTTTGACAGCGGTGATGATGGCATCAGCGATCTCGCGATCTCCACCAAACGCCGTCAAAGGAGCACCGGCGGTCAGCGAGGCAATCGCCATGCCCAAAAAGAATCGTCGCATGGATATCCTCCTACGGTATGTTTTGCGGGAACTACGGCGCTTTGGAGCCACTGAGTCTGAACCTCGGCACCTGCAATCGCTAGAGGTCGGAAAACCGAGGGATCGACATCGCGTGACTTGCCACGCACCCCCCGCTAGTCCATCAGTCCTCACGGATTGCGAATACAACCGTATGTTTCGGCAAGCGAAGGCTCGAATCGAAAGGTTTTTGCCAATTTTGACGCGCTTCGCGAGGATTCCTAAGGTGAGCATTAATCATGGCACAGCAAGGACTTCCTAACATGAAAAGTGCCCCAAAACGTGGTAACTTATGCGACCGCTAAACTCACCCTAACTTTCGAATTCACCTACCATGACGATCGAAGTACTGGTCAACGATTCCCCCCATGTAACCAGCGAAGAGGAGTCCCAAATCGAGTCGGCGATCCAGCGGATTGCTAGCGATTACGGTTGGGCCTCCGGCCAGATCTCTGTTGCCATTGTCGACGATGAAGAGATCCATCAAGTCAACCAACAATACCTCCAGCACGACTATCCGACCGATGTGATCAGCTTTGATCTCACCGAGCCCGATGCCGAACATCTCGAGGGGGAGATCATTGTCAGCTGGCAGACCGCAACCCGAGTAGCCAAGGAAAATGGCTGGCATTCACATCAGGAACTACTCCTCTATACCATTCACGGAATGTTGCACATCGTTGGCCTCGACGATGGAACGACAGAACAAGTCCAAGAAATGCGAAAGCAAGAGCGGCACTACATGCTCGTCATCACTGGCGACGCTAGCAATTGCCAAAATTAGAGAGGGGCAACCGGCGAGCGGTGGGTGTTAACCCACTGTTTCCCCCTGCGCGGCTAGTGCTTCGTCGTTTCAGGGAACGTGCGATCTCGATGCCGAAGAAACAGGGGACTGACGTCCCCCGCTCGCCTGCTAGACCTAGCCAACGTCGCCAGACGGTGAACCAGCGCCGCCGTCAATCCACTGCCTCGGCGGCCGTGGCTACCTAGCGAATCAATCCGAATGTGAACTTGGTCACTTCCGTTAACGTCTCGCCAGGCTTGAGCACCGTTGTCGGGAAGTTGGGTTGGTTCGGGGAATCAGGATAATGTTGGGTTTCCAAGCAAAAGGCCTCGTGCATCTTGTAGTTTGCATTGCCTGGAGTCCCTTGCAAGAAATTGCCCGTGTATAGTTGCACCCCGGGCTGAGTCGTTTCGATGGTCATGGATCGGCCTGAACTGGGATCGACAACAACAGCCGTTGGCCGAAGCTGTCCGGCGGTACCGCGAACGACGAAGCAATGGTCGTAACCATTGGTCGATTTGAGTTCTGCAATCCTTTCCCCGATCTTGTGTGCGGACGTGAAATCCAGCGGCGTGCCAACCACGCTTGCGGTTTGACCGGTCGGAATCATGGTGTCATCGACCGGGAGATACTCATCTGCTGAGAGGGTCAGTTCATGATTGTAGATAGTGCCGCTTCCAGGACCGGCGAGATTGAAGTAGGCATGATTCGTCAAGTTCAACACCGTCGGCTTGTCCGTCGATGCTTTGAAGGTCAATGTCAATGCGTTGGAGTTGTCCCAAACGTATTCCGCGATGGTGGTTAATGTCCCAGGATAGCCTTCATCTCCGTCAGGGCTGATCAAGGTAAATCGTAGCCCAACGCTTGTATCGCTCTTGAGTTCTTCGACTGACCACATCTTCTTGTCGAAACCGACTTCGCCACCGTGCAGATGGTTCGGTCCGTTGTTGATCGCAAGCGAATAGGTCTTGCCATCGAGTGTGAATTTGCCTTTGGCGATGCGATTGCAAAACCTTCCTACCGTAGATCCAAAGTACGGATGCCGTTGCAGGTATCCATCGATCGAATCGAAGCCGGCGGTGACGTTGACTTTCTTCCCTTGTCGGTCGGGAACTTGAATGGAAACAATGATTGCACCATAGTCAATCATCTGTACCGAATTTCCTTCAGCATTGGTGAGTGTGTACAAAGTCACTGGCGTTTGATCGGCCATCCCGAACGGTTTCTTTTCAATCGACAGCATACGGAGCGGTGTTTCCCAAGCGTAAAGAGGAATGGAGTAAAGCGAAGCCACCACGAGCAATGGTAACCAAGAGAGACGGCGTACCAACGGTTCAGAGCTTACCAGTATTTTCATCTTTGGGGCCTTCGAAAGGGAGCCAGAAGGGAGGGATTTATTTGGTTTCGGCGGGTTCGACGCGTCCAAACAAATGACCGCCGACATTATCGTGTTTCCATGTTCCAGCATACTTGCGATCATGGAAGACGACACGTGCCGAGAAGGTACCGAGCCCTGGAATTGTGATGGAATCGAGCACTATCATGGGGGTCCGTCCAACCCATTCGATGTTGACGAAGACGGGGACAGTGAGATCTTTGTCGCCGTATTTGATTCGGGTTTGGATCTCCCAAAGGCTCTCTTCGCCTTCCACTTTCTTGCAACTCTTGATCTCGTAACGTTCCTCTTCGAGCTTATTAAGGGGTTGCCCATCGATGGTGAAGACGCCTGTCAGGACGGCATTCGTCAAATACTTCTCGAATTCCTCGATGGGAGGAGCTGCAGTTGGGGTCGCCTTTGGCTTGGTTTGCGTGGCGGGTTCTTGCGCGGTACCGACAAAGGGGAGCATTGAAAGAACAGCCAGCACAATAGTGCAAACTGCGAAGCTCATACGGCGGTAGGAAGCGATCGTTGCGTTCATAGGATCACATGTTTTTTAAGAACTCGACGGAGTTGCGAAATTCCTCGATCGGATTCGCGGCCATATCACGTTCTACAACAAAGTACCCGCGATACGCATGCTCCTCAAGCGTCGCGACGATATTTGGGAACTCAGCCAGACCGTAGCCGAGCGGAACTTGGGTGCCACGACCACGCGCTCGATCCGGCACACCGTCCTTTGCATGGACAAGCATGACGTGTCGGGCGATCGTCGATAAATCCGCGAGATCGAAGCCGTGAACCAGAAGGTTTCCAGGATTCAGTGTCACTCCTACGCTCCCCTCGGGCAGGGAGTCGATCAGTTCTCGCAAAAGGGAAAGGGGCTCGCCACCGGTTTCGCAGGCCAAAAAAGCCCCAACACGCTGGGAGTAAACCCCTAGGTCCGAGAGTACGCCTCGCAAAATCTCACGAGAAGGGTGCAACGGGTCGGGATCAATGTGACCCACCTGGTTGACCACGACGTTGGCTCCCAACTCATAAGCCATCTTCATGGCTCGACGGGTCCCCTCGATACGCCGATCGAGTTCTTCGGTCGTCTCGTATCCTCGGCGCGTTGCATATTTAACTGATGCAACTCGCAAATTCAGATCTTCCAGCATTTTACGAACTTGCCGAAGGCCCGTGCCGACAAGATCGGAAGGGCGCAGTTCCGTGCGCGCATCGATCTCCACCGCTTCGACTCCAAGCTTGGCTGCCGCATGCAAAGCTTGTTTAAACGGAAGTCTCAATCCAGACAACTGGATGCCGATTCGAATCCCAGGCAAATTCACATCCCCCAAAAAGCCATGATCGAGAAATTGCAACAATGGTCGGTCGCAATCCTCGCGATGAGCGTTGTGGTCTGCATTGTAGCCTGGGGAAGCGGGGCGTCCACGCGGGCAGAGGAAGGGGTCGGGTTGACGACCATCGCTCGATGGGATTTCGGCAGCTCCGAGGATCTCCAGGCAGATCGGTGGCCGGACGGCTGGACCCGGCTTCGCGATCCCAAACACCCGGGGTTCATCCCTGTACAAATCGACAAGAAAGTGGTTGAAGGAGTTACGAGCCAAGATGCAGAACGATTTCGTCGTTCGATGGCAAAACTCTATCTGGGATGGTTGAGCGGACGTTCACCCTGGGATGTGATCCCCGAAACGACACCAGTTCCCATCGAAAAGTTTGTGGAGCAAACGCTGCTGGATCCTTATTTGCGCATCGACATGGATGGTAGCTCTGCCGAGGTCTACTCCCCCAAGATCCCCGTGGATGATGACTCGCTCTACGGTCTCCAATTGGACATTCAAGGGGATACCGATGCCTTTCATCCCACAGCCCATCTTCTGTTCTTCGATCGATCGGGAACTCTGATATTCCAGACGAGTACTCCAACGGTGCCGGGCGATGGCGCATGGAGAACGGTTCGTACCACTGGTGCATACGAGGCACCCGATGGCGTCGCAGCCATCCAAGTTGCATTGAGAGTTGAGCCGCACGATGTCAAAGCGATTCGCGGTTCTTTCGGATTCGATCGCATACGCGTTGTCCAGATGCCCAAGATTCGACTTCAGATGGATCGACCATCGCGACTCTACCGATCTCAAGATTCGGTTTCCATTCGCTTCTTCGCATCGGGGCTCAAACAAGGTGCAACGCGCGTTGACTTGATGTTGTATGACCACGATGGCAACATGCTCCAAAGTGAATCCAAGGAAGTGTCCAATGTCCAAGTCGCCATGTTGACTGCGCAGGGTGCGGCCCCGCCAACTCGTCGTTGGGACGGTAGTTGCGAGTGGAAGTTGAGCGGACTAGCTCCCGGATACTATGAGATTGTGACTCAGCTGAAACGTGCGAATGCCGTCTTCTTCGAGAAGAGTGAGAACTTCGCAGTCGTTCCTGCTTCACCGATTGCGGATCTTGATCCTCGATTCGGATGGTCTTTGGACGAACGGGCTTTGAACTGGCCCATCGATCACCTTCTATCTGTCGTTCGCGAGGGGGGAACTGGCTATATCAAGATTCCGGTCTGGTTCTATGCATCCGAGCCAATGCAGCAGGATCGGATGATCGAAAGGATTGATCGAATCCAAGCCGCAGGCATCCGATGTGTTGGGGTCATACACCGACCCGTTCTGGTTTTGGAGCGCCCCAACGCTCCGGACATGGTCTCCGAGCCTGCTCTGGCCTTGGAAGACCCGAACGTATGGCAACCGCAACTCGAACCGGTCTTTCGAGCCATGTGTATGCGCTTGGTCGATTTCCAAGTTGGACTCGACCACGATATTCAATATGGGAGTAATCCTCGGTATGCCGAAATGTTGGACTGGATCAAAAAAATCCTGCGACGATATGGAACCGAGCCGACATTGACCGTTGCTCGAAATCCATGGTTCCAACCCTCAACGAACCCTTCGATCGATCGTTGGCAGTGGTCTATCGATGACTCGATTTCGGAGAGCGAATGGACCTATGCGATGACCGATTCGGATGTTCGTTATCCTGATTGGACCTGCATCACTCCTGCATCAGCTCGCACCTATTCCTTATCGACTCGAACCAAGGACCTGGCAGCGCGAATGTTGGCATCGATCCGACCTTGGAAAGGTCGAGTCACCACGGGTTGGATCAGTCGGCCTTTCTCAGACGACTCTGGATTTCTAGCACCAGATGGTACCCCCCGCGAGATGTTCGTGCCTTATCGAACGCTGATCGATGCCATCAAGAATCGGGAGCACATGGGGGAGCTGAGTATGGACGGTGGAAGCCGCAATGCGCTGTTGGTTTCCGATCACGATAGCTGCATGATCCTGTGGTCTGCGAGCCCAGTTACCGAGCAGCTTTTTCTGGGGGATCAAGTCGAGGCGATCGACGTTTGGGGACGCAAGGTCGAGCTGGATTGGATCGAAACCCCGTTCGGGCCCGAGCATCGGATCCTGGTTGATAAATGGCCGATCATCATTCGCGGAGTTGATCCCAAGATCGCCATGTGGCGCATGGGACTCACGTTAGAGCAAACCCGCCTCGATTCATTGCTCGGACAACCTCAAACCATCCAAGTGCGATTCAATAATCCATTTCCATTCAGTGTCACGGGACGCATCGACCTGATTGCCCCCTCTGTCCTCGCCAACGAATTTGATTCCGCTCCGATGGATGCGGCCGCGAAGTCGGAGGTGAGCGTCCCGATCGATGTTCTGTTGAGACCGGACGCAACTTCTCAAGACACGCCCGTACGGGTCGTCGCGACCCTCAACACGTCACCACCGAAACGATTTTCGGTATCGAAGATCGTGCGAATCGGAAACGATGACGTGGAATTCGAGACCGCTTATCGTATCAGCGATGCCGATGAACTCTGGCTGGATATCGAAGCCATCAACCATACCGATGCAACCACCAGTTTCGACTGCCAACTCTTCGTACCCGAGCGTCGGAACGAGAGAATTCAAATCAGCAGCGTCGAAGATCGCAAGACCCGAACGGTTGTTCTTCCGCGAGCGAGTGAACTGCTCTATAAAACACTGTGGTTGCGATGTGTTCAAGTCGGTACCCGACGCATATTGAACTATCGTATCCTCATCGAGCCGGAAACGCAGTCCGATCCCGAAACAGACTCCTTCATTGAACCAGCCGAATCGCGGCAACCCATTCCATGAAACTTCGCGAGGTCATTCAGGTCCTTGAGTCGCTAGCCCCGCTGGGACTCGCGGAAGAATGGGACAACGTGGGGTTGCTCGTCGGCAATGCAGATGCGTCCGTGCGACGTATCATGACATGCCTGACAGTCACCGACACAACCGTGAAGGAAGCGAGCGATCGCCGTGTCGACCTGCTGATCCCGCACCATCCCATTCCGTTCAAACCTCTGTCCCGGATCACTTCCGAGCAGACCACAGGCAGGCTGCTGCTGAAAATGGTTCGGAATGGCATCGCGATCTTTTCGATGCATACGGCTTGGGATAACGCCCCAGACGGAATCAATCGCCAGTTGGCACGATCGCTCGATCTTGAAGATCCCACACCGCTGACATTATCCTCGATCGCTCCCTTGCGAGAGGCTAATCTCGGCTCGGGCATCTGCGGACGATTACCAACGCCGATGTCAGTCGCTGACATTCAACACCGGCTCGAATCGGTGCTTTCCATCACAGCAGCTCGGCACACCCATAACTCAGATCGTCCAATCACCAAACTTGGCATCGTGTGTGGAAGCGGTGGTAGTTTGGTGGGACTGGCAGCACAGCGAGGTTGCGATGGTTTCCTAACGGGCGAGGCAACTTACCATCAGTGTCTCGAAAGCGAAGCGCTCGGACTCGCGATGCTGATGATTGGGCATCATGCAAGCGAGTTTTTCGCGATGCAACATCTCGCCGAGTTGCTAACCCAGCAACTGCCATCCGTCGAATGCTTTGCATCGACTCAAGAACACAGTCGATTCTAAGGCGTGGACCATTTCAACGAACCCATCTCATGTAGTGGATCTTGCCAAAGATCCTTGAACGCCTCACGTAGTGGATCTTGCCAAAGATCCTTGAACACCTCACGTAGTGGATCTTGCCAAAGATCCTTGAACGCCGGGAAGTTTGGCAACTTCCACTACCTTCAGGGCACGGTATTGCGTTTAACGGCAATACCGTTCAACGAAGGTCGTGGCGTAGGCATCCTGCCTGCGAACTGCACAACATGTAGTGCAAGCATTGCGGATTTAACGGCACATCTTGACAGGCTGGAAGCCAATAGTGTTCGGCACGGGATTTGAATTGTCCTCGAATGCGAGTTTGGTTACATCTTTGTCAGCTGAATGT
>JALOQW010000491.1 GCA_025459275.1 Pirellula sp. | reverse complement strand
CATTTCGAAAACGGCGGCGTCGTTTTGGGTGATGCCATTTGCGGCTCAGAAGAGTTTGCTGATTCGGTTCGCCGTGAGTTCGCCAAGGTCTTCCCCGATGCGGCATGGCGCACCCTACCTCCAGATCATCCGTTTTTATTAAAAGAAGGGCCAGGCGGATTTGATTTGCGCAATGTCGCGTTGATCGATCCAGGGGCTGGTGGGTTGGACATGGAGAACGCGAAACGTGAAGGTCCTGCAGAAATCGAAGCCTTGGAGTGGAATGGTCGGGTGATCGTTCTGTTCTCCCCGAACGATCTCAGTTGCGCTCTGGAGAGCAAACACTCGTTACAGTGCAGAGGCTACACCCGAGAGGATGCGTTCCGCATCGGAATGAATATGCTGCTTTACTCACTGCTGCAGTAAAGGCCTGATTCACTCGTTATCGTATTCTCGAACCAGTGCTTCGATCCGTTCGAGTTCCTCATTGATCTCTCGTGACAAGTCCGATAGATCCTGGTTGGGCACAACTTCAGCTCGCAAGGGCGAATCTTCGTCGTTCACACGAATTCGCTTAACGAGCATCTGCTCGAGCTGGCCGAGATAATTTTCTTCTTGTCGCTTGAGTTGCCAGGTCGAGATCATCTGTGTGGTGCTCCCGTCGTGATGACTGAAGTGATGCAACCAATTTGCTGCCATCAGTAAGGTAGGACAAAATCGCGGCACCGCAGAAAAAATCGAGCGATTCAGAGCTTTAGCGGAAATCTAGAGCCGCCACATTCACGACAAACCGTACGATCCTACCCTCGACGGTCGAAGAAAATCGCACACTCGCTGGATAGGATCAAGAATCGCTTCGCCGTCACGTGTAGATCAGCCTCCGAAGCCGCTGTAATGGCGCACCCCCCGCGCGAAAATCCAACGCGAGAGAACAAAGAACAAACCGGTCCAAAGAATCAACATGACCATGTCGATGGCAAGGGCGTATCCTTGGATTTTGCCGAGAAACACCGCCGCTGGGAAGTAAGCCAAATACTTGATCGGGAGAAATCCAACGATACTGTCAAACGGAGCTGGGAGCAGATCCAGTGGGAACATATGCCCAGATAGGAAGAATTGGAAAAGCATGTAAACGAATAAAAGGGAGGACACCTCTAGCATCCAGAAACCAATCAAGCCGATGCATGCCTCAAGGTAGAAGCCGAGCATAAAGCTCAACAGCAGCGACAAGACGAAGCAGCAGAAGGTAACGGCATCCGGAAAACCGCGACTGAAGAAATCGCGGCATAGAAAAAAGACCAGCGCGAAGGGGATGATGGCAATGGCGTAATAGGCGAGTTTGTGTGCGACGCGGGACCAGAAGAGGAACGATAGCAGATCCACGGGCTGAACGAGAAAGCGCTTGATCTCCCCATCCCGAACCTTGAGGGCAATGCTCGAAGACAAGCCAGGCATGCTCGAAAATGCCCGTCCGAGCATCGTCAGCAAATAGTAGGCGACCATGTCGCGAAACGTGTACCCAGACAGCTGGGCTCCCTCCGGGTTCTCGGGGGATAAGGACTGGAAGATGGCCCACCAAAGAAAAATCTGTGTGACGATCGGGAGAAATCGCATCAACGTACCTAAGGCGAAATCCCCCCGGTACGCCAAACGCTCAGCCAGCGCCGTCTTGGTAATGAGCCAACGCGTCTTTACCGCATGGTTCCATGAGTCGCTCAAGAGGATGCACCTCCGCTGCTGACTCGGTGGAACAATTGCGCGATCACTTCTTCCAGTGGTGGGTCTTCCACAGCGATATCGTTGACTTGATACCTGTCGAGAATCTCCGCGAGTACTTTGGACACCTCGGTCCGTGAGCACTTCAAGGTTACCCGAGGATGGTCAACCCTTTGAACTTCGCCAAACCGCTCCAGCCCTTGCACGCCCTGCTCATCTCCAAGGACCAAGGTAATGATTTTGGAACCGGAGAACTCGTCGACGATTCCCGTCAGAGAGCCATCGTATTGAATGGTACCCTGTGCGATGACCACCACCCGCTGGCACAAGGCCGAGATATCCTTCATGTAGTGGCTCGTCAGAAGAATCGTGATGTTCCGCTCTTTCTGATAGCGTTTCAAAAACTGTTGAATGTTCCTTTGGGCAATGACATCCAAACCAATCGTCGGTTCGTCGAGGAAGAGGACTTCGGGAGAATGCAAGAGAGCCGCGATCAACTCCATCTTCATCCGCTCGCCGAGGGATAATTCCCGTACGGGCCGCCCTAGGAGCGATCCCACTTCGAGCATCTCAGTGAGCTCTGTCAAATTCTTATGGAAGCGTTCCGAATCGATCGCGTAGATTTGCTGATGCAACCGAAAAGACTCCTGCGCGGGCAGGTCCCACCACAGCTGGTTCTTTTGCCCCATCACCAGTGCGAATCGGCGACGATAGTCTAGATTCCGATCCCATGGAACATACCCCATGACCGAGGCCGTTCCCGACGTTGGGTAAATCACCCCTGATAGAAGCTTGAGAGTGGTCGTTTTGCCCGCACCATTAGGACCGAGAAATGCAACGAATTCTCCAGCTTGCACATCGAGGGAGATACCTCGAACCGCTTCGATGGTTTTGTACTCGCGGTGAAACAAGCCGCGAATGGCTTCTCCGAGCCCTTCTTTCTTTTGATAGACGCGATACGATTTGCTCAGCTGTTCGACTTGGATCATTGACATGGCGTCGGATTATACGCCATGTTTTCCTTTTTGCTTATCCTCCTTTTGTGCTGTATCGTAACCCGTGGATTCCTCAACTTCCGGCAAGCGAGCCGTTGTCCTGCTCAGTGGTGGCCTTGATTCGACGACCTGCCTTGCTATTTGTAAATCGCAGGGGTTTGAGCCATATACCATCAGCTTTCGTTATGGTCAGCGTCATGCGGTCGAACTTGAGAAAGCCAAGAGGATTGCAGAGGTATTCGGAGTCGCGAAGCACGTTGTAGTCCATTTGGATCTTGGGGGCTTCGGAGGCAGTGCGCTGACGGACTCCGCCCTTGCGGTTCCCAAACATGCATCTGCGGATGAAATAGGGACCGACATTCCCCTCACGTACGTCCCAGCGCGAAATACAGTCTTCCTCTCCTACGCTGTTGCTTGGGCGGAAGTCCTTGGTGCCTTGGACATTTTCATCGGAGTCAACGCGCTTGACTACAGTGGCTACCCTGACTGTCGTCCAGAGTACATTGCCGCGTTCGAAGCCATGGCCAATCTTGCCACGAAAAGCGGAGTCCAAGGCCATCGACTCACGATCCACGCACCGCTGATTCATCTTACGAAGGCAGAAATCATTCG
>JALOQW010000131.1 GCA_025459275.1 Pirellula sp. | reverse complement strand
AGACTGTCGAGAAGATCTGAGTAAAATCGTTGAGCGGTCCCGAATCCTATGACATTTACGCTACTATCTCGTTCCGGATCCAACAAGACGTTAGCCGGATGAATGTTTCCGTGCAACAGACCATGCTGATGGAGTTGCTGGAGTACTTCAAGAACTGAAATAATGCAATCCAATGCCTCGAGAATCGGCATTCGACTCGCAGAGAGATATTGATCTAACCGAATGCCATTCAAGCGGGGCATTATCACGAACACTTCGTCCCCTCGGCGACCATGGTTCTGGATCGGGACAAGTCCAGGTATCGATAGCTTGGAACGGATCTGTGCATCGTGTAGTAATCGCGCACACGTCCCTCGAGTCAATAACGATTCATTAAAAACGGCCGCAACGACCTCGGTGTTCTGCTCCGAGTCCCGACACAACAATAGACTTCGTTCCGGCGACTGACTCCAGACCTCTTCCACCGAATAACGCGAGTCTTGTAGGAACGCGAGTGGGTTGGGAAGCAATGTGGAATTCATAAGCTGGGCGTTTCTCCATCATAGGGCCCGACTACTACAGGTGGATGCGCAAAAGTGGGCCTAAAACCGTACCACATGACTTTGGCGCTTCGGTAACTTCTCCGGGGTGATTCTGTGAAAATCCTGTGCCCGAAGAATCATCAGTTTGCGATCAATCGTTAGAACTGGACCGAGGAACGAAGTTTATGTGACGGCATCATTCGAAGTTTGTTGACTCTTCGGAACGCTTCTGAGACAACGCCGACTCTGACGAGCCTGTCTGCGTCATTGCAATTTTTTTACCGGAACCACTCGCGCCCAACGAGGACCTGGATATGTCTGAGATTATGTGCGTTGAGAATCAATCCCATGGACCGGAAGGACCATCACTATTCGGGAAACAAGTAAAAGCGTTTACACACGAACTTAGCCTGATTGAAAATGAAATCGATGGATCCTCTGTCCCAGAGTACGAGGACTCGATCCACCGGAGGCTTATGGAAGCTGTGGAAGCATCCGTCGATGCATGCAGAGAGTTCGAGGCACATTTCGGTGCCGACAAGAATCTTCTTCGAGAAACGCAGGCAATGTTTCGAAAGGAAACAGATAGATTCTTTTTGCAAAGCTGGTTTGCGAACCGAGCACGATCCAAACCTACTGGATTCGCTGGCGATTACCGAATGTTGTGCAAGATCTACGGCGAACCTTGTGATTCTCGAGGAGTTGGAGCGTATTTGGATCTGATGTTCACGGACTTGCCGCTTGCTTGTGCAGTTCGTGGCAGACTCGAGATGATTCGAAAGTTTCTTCTCCAAGAGGTCGCGTCGCGGGGACTGGCGGATCCGGTCCGAATTCTGGACATCGCCAGTGGGCCGTGTCGCGAGTTCTACGATTGGCCTTCGCGCACGCATGCGATCGACGCCTTGGCCATGGATAGCGATCCGCCAGCCGTGGAATATGTCAACTCGGTGGTGGCACCACGTGTAACTTCTCCTTCGCGATTGGAAAGCATCCAGTACAACGCGTTTCGAACACGTTCCTCCGAAGCAACCATCAAGAAATTCGGTCGGTTCGACATCATCTATAGTGTTGGATTGTGTGACTACCTGACGGATGATGTGCTCATCAAGTTGTTGTCAGCATGGTATGACACTCTTGCCGAAAACGGCGTACTCTTCGTTGCATTCAAGGATACGCGCCGGTACGACCAAACCATCTATCAATGGCATTTGGATTGGTTCTTCTATCAACGAACCGTGC
This sequence comes from Pirellula sp., assembly GCA_025459275.1. Classification (GTDB taxonomy): domain Bacteria; phylum Planctomycetota; class Planctomycetia; order Pirellulales; family Pirellulaceae; genus JBKCUI01. The sequence goes on along the minus strand of JALOQW010000131.1, from coordinate 8,344 downwards.
AGGATGTCTTCGATCTGTACGACAAGGCCGGATTCGATCTTGGAAACATCGAGACCTGTCGCGATGAAACCGGAGTCATCACGGGCTTCGTCACTCGTCGCCATCCGAGTCGACAATTGCGAGTCGATACGTCGGAGACGGTCGTTCGCAAACCAACACTTCGGCTATTCGGTAATCGGCCGGTTGTGATGCCATCCGCTCCGACCACCCAAGGGCTACCAGCCACGTGAGAGCCTAGCCTGCCCGGGCTATCGATGAATTGACATTGCGGCTCGACTCATTCTTCGATGAGTCGAGCCGCATCTTTTTGATTAACTGCTGATGATGTCTCGCAGGACAACATGCAACGCATCGATCTCCTCATCCGTGCCGACGCTGATACGAAGCCCATCCCCCCAAGGGGCATAGTTCATGTAACGGACGAGGATTCCTCGGGCCTTCAGCGCTGCATAAATCGGTTCGACGGGGCGATCCTTGCGTGTGCACCACACAAAGTTGGCGTGGGATGGCGTGACGTCGAAGCCAAGTGCTTGCAACCACTCGACCATGCGCGCTCGAGTTCTCTGCATTCGGGCAACGTTCTCCTTCAACCACGACTGGTCCGCAATCGCAGCTGTTGCCCCTGCGATCGAGATGGCGTCCGTGTTGTAGGAATCCTTGACCTTCCGAAGCACCTGAATGATCGATTCGTGCGCGACGAGGTAACCAAACCGCAGCCCCGCCAGCGCATAGGACTTACTCAAGGTGCGGGTCACCATGATGCGGGGATCCTTGGCGACCAATCCGACACAATGTTGCGGTGCGAAGTCGACGTAGGCTTCGTCCACCACAATCGGGCAATCAAGCCTTTGAGCCAACTCCAAAATGGTCTCGGGAGGGATCTGTGTCCCACTGGGGCTGTTGGGATTGGGTAAGAAGACGAGCTTAAGATTCGGTTGGGGTTGGAAGTAAGCGTCCGAAAGTTGGAAATCTCGGTCGAAAGGAATCTCTTCGAATTGTGCCCCCTGCAACTCGGCCAAGGTGCGATAAAGGATGTAGCTCGGAAAGGGCAATCGCAGCCGCTCTCCGTGGCCGACAAAAGCCCGAGTCAAGATGGTCAGAATATCGTCGCTACCGTTACCACACAGAATTTGATCGGCGGATACTCCAAGGACATCCGCAGCCACGCGTCGAAAGGACGTCCCCAACGGGTCCGGGTACCGCTCCAGTCGCTCGCTGGCCGCCGCGATGGCTTCTCGAACGCGCGGGCTCGGTGGATAAGGACTTTCGTTGGTATTGAGCTTAATAACCTTTGCTGCACCCGGTTGCTCCCCCGGTTTGTAGGGAGCCATTCGGACAATCTCAGGACGAAAGTACTTGTTGGTATCCATCATGCATTCAAGACCGGATCGAGGATCGGTCGGTTCACCGTTCGGAAATTTTCTTCAGGCACAATTCCTGGATCACACGGGGATCGGCATTGCGATTTCTCTTCTTGGCTTGCCCGACCAAGGCAGCCACCGCCTTCGTGTTTCCCGCTTTGACTTTCTCGATCACGTCCGGGTTCTCCAACAGGAGTGCATCGCACAACGCATCGATTTCCGAATCATCCACGCGAACAATCCCCAAAGCATCGATCGCCTGGTCCGGCGACCATTCCGGATGGTCCATCATCAATGCGAGGGCTTGTTTGCCTTGACTCGTATCGACCTTTCCAAGATCGATCGCTTTCAATAGACCCGCAAGCTTCTCAGGTGCGATCGGGTAGGATTCGATCCCGACATTGCGTTCATTGAGGAATCGTAGGACATCTTGAAGCATCCAAGAAGATGCACGCTTGGCCGAAGCGCCGAGCGAGACCAACGATAGAAAATACTCGACCGTCGCTCGTCCTTGTTGGATGAGTACCTCGGCATCCGCCCCCCGCACTTGATGCGTCTGGGTCAATTCTTCTCGATAGCGGGATGGCGTTCCGCGAGACTCTTGGATGGCTTGCTCGCGCTGTTCTGGGCTCAGGACCACAGGAACCAAATCGGGGCAAGGAAAGTATCGATAATCGGCAACCTCTTCCTTCTCGCGTTGCAATTCCGTTTGTCCGAGTTCGTCATTCCATCCCCGCGTTTGCTTGGGTGCCTGGCCTTTGGTAACGCCTGTTCTGAGGAACTCACGCCACTGACGGTCGACTTCGAACTCGATGGCACGTTCCACGGCACGAAAGCTGTTCAAGTTTTTGATCTCGACGATCGGCGTCGCGACAGTGGAGCCATCGCGGTCGACATGAAGATTGACGTTGGCATCCGCTCGCAGCGATCCCTCTTGCATGTTGCCATCCGAGATGCCGAGATACACCATGATCAATCGCAACTCGGTCAAATAATCTTTGGCCTCCAAGGCACTGGACAGATCTGGCTCCGACACGATCTCAAGGAGTGGCGTCCCGGCTCGGTTCAGATCGATGCGAGTATCCGCGCGGCCGGCGCGTTCGTCATGCATGCTCTTGCCAGCATCCTCTTCGAGATGGGCTCGAAGAATACGTATTCGTTTCAGAAGCCTGGAGCCTATTGCCCCATCCTGACCTTCCATCGCGATCGGGATGTCCAAATAGCCATTCGAACAAATGGGAAGATCGTACTGACTCGTTTGATAACCCTTCGGAAGATCAGGGTAGAAGTAATTCTTGCGATCCCATTTGGTGAAGTTCGCAAGCTCGCAATTCAAGGCAGCTCCCGCTCGAGCAGCCAACTCAATGGCGCGCTCGTTCAACACAGGAAGTGCACCCGGTAAACCCAAACAGACAGGGCAAACTTGGGTATTGGGAGGCATACCGAAGGTCGTGCTGCAGCGACAGAACAATTTGGTTGCCGTTGCCAGCTGCACATGGACTTCCAACCCTATCACAATGCGATATTGCAAAGAGGACTCGCTCATGGTTGCGCACCACACGCATCAGGCATATAGGCCGCGGGCAGGGCCGGTTGGTACTCGACCGATGTTTGATAAAGACGCCCCACCGACAACAAGGTCGACTCCTGCAACGCGGGAGCTTGCAATTGAATGCCGATCGGCAGCCCTTCGCTCGTGCGCCCAGCCGGGACAGATATGGCTGGAATACCAGCCAAATTGGCACCGACGGTGAATAAATCCTCAAGATACAACTGAACCGGATCGTTGATCTTTTCACCCAATCGAAATGCGGGGCCGGGTGCGGTGGGTCCGAGCAAGACATCGACTTTTTCGAACGCTGCATCGTAGTCGTTGCGAATCAACCGTCGTACTTGCAGTGCCTTGACGTAATAGGCATCGTAATATCCTGCGCTCAGTGCATACGTGCCAAGGAGAATACGTCGTCGCACCTCGGGTCCGAAACCTTCCGTGCGAGTGACTTCATACATGTCATCCAACGTCGACACCTTGGATCCCGATCGAGACGTGCTGGCTCGAAATCCATAATGCGCCCCATCGTAACGAGCCAAGTTGCTGCTGGCTTCGCAGGGAGCGATAATGTAATACGCTGGAACACAGTACTTCGAATGAGGCATGGAGACGTCGACAATCGTAGCACCCGCCGAACGAAAGACATCGACAGCATCCAAAATCGATTGCCGAATCTCCGGATGCAAGCCAGGATGTTCCGCTTGTTCGCGAACGACACCGATCCGAAGAGGTTTCGGTATCTGTTGTAGCAGAGCCGTGTAATCGGGTACTGGAGCATTGAGTGACGTTGAGTCTCGTGCATCATGACCAGCGATGCATTGCATCACTGTTGCCAGGTCCTCGACGTCGTGCGCAAAGACGCCGGCGACGTCCAAGCTGCTGCCATAAGCGATCAAACCGTAACGACTAACACGACCATAGGTCGGCTTCAGACCGCAGACACCACAGAAAGCAGCAGGTTGCCGAATCGATCCTCCCGTATCGGTTCCGATCGCCGCAGGAACCAAGCCTGCCGCGAGGGCTGCGGCAGAGCCACCGCTACTTCCCCCACAAGTTCGATCGGAGGCCCACGGATTGCGACTGGGACCAAAGATACTGTTCTCGGTGGAACCTCCCATCGCAAACTCATCGAGGTTGGTCTTGCCAATCAGGATGGCACCTGCGGCTTGCAATTGCGAGACGACATGTGCGTCGAAGGGAGAAACAAAATGTTCGAGCATCCGCGATCCACAACTCGTGGGCATGCTGCGAGTGGTAAGTATGTCCTTCAATGCGATAGGAATCCCCAACAAGGGAGGAGGATTCCCTCCCTTCGCTCGGAGTTCGTCACACTCACGAGCCGCCTGGATCGCCCCATCTGGATCGACTTTCACCATCGCATTGCATGGCGTGTTGTATCGATCGATGCGAGATAAACAAAATGCGACCAACTCACGGCTGCTCAATGAGCCGTTGGCCAATAATCGGCTTGCGCCGTGAATCGTTAGTCGAGGGTCGATCATGGCCAACAAGATAGGTCATGCCCCAAAGATCGGAAAGCCCAGAGATCGGAAAGCCCAGAGATCGGAAAGCCCAGACGCGTTCCTGAAGGAAATCGCTGATTCTTGGATCTAGGAATCAGAACAGTTCACGGATCTCTCGGAAGCCGAAATCGACCAACGGAAACGGTCGTCCAGCCGGTCCGGGGAGATGCGTTTCCAGCTTCAATCCCATCGCATGAAAGATCGTGGCGATGACTTCTGGCGGTTCCGTGGGACGGTCCGCTGGAACCGCGCCGATCGGGTCGCTCGCGCCAACGACTCGGCCCCCTTGAATCCCTCCACCAGCAAAATAGACGGTGAAGCAACCTGGCCAATGATCGCGACCTCCGGCTGGGTTGACTTTCGGTGTGCGACCAAACTCGGCTACATTGCAGACGAGGGTTTCGTCGAGCATCCCCCGCTGAGCCAAATCCTCGATGAGGGCGGAGTAGCCTTGGTCATACATAGGGGCGACGATGTTCTTCATCCCTTCAATCGAGGTGAACGGCTTGCTGCCATGAATGTCCCAAGTGATTTCATCGAATACGGTCAAGAAAGTGTTGATCGTTACGAAACGTACTCCGGCTTCCACTAACCGCCGGGCCAACAAGCAACATTGGCCAAAACGGTTCATGCCATACCTCTCACGAACCTCAATCGGTTCGGCCTTCAAATCGAATGCGGCCCGAGCTTGGGGACTGGTCATCAACCGAAAGGCGGCTTGAAAGTTATCGTCCATCATCTTCGCCGATTCGCTCGCTTCAAAGCTGCTAATGGTCGATTCGATGATGTCGCGCATGCGGCGACGCCGTTCGATTCGAGCTGCACCGATCGTGTCCGGCGGTAGAAGATCTGGAACTTTGAAGTCGGCCTGCGATGGATCCGCCATCAACGCGAAGGGGTCATGAGCCTTGCCTAAAAACCCGCCGGCCTGGCCATTCGGAAGATTCCCACCCCCGCGTCCCATCGTCTCCGGCAGCACGACGTGCGGGGGCAGGTCGGACTTGCGACCCAGCAGATAGCCAATGGCGCTTCCAACGTGAGGTGTATTGACCCCGCCTTGAAACTGGCGGCCCGTTTGCATGATCTGCCAGCCAGCATCGTGAACCGCCGCTCCACGATGGAAGCACGATCGAACCAACGAGAACTTATCGGCGATCTTTGCGTGCCGAGGCAGGATCTCCGAAACCTGGATTCCTGGGGCATTGGTTGGAATGGGTTGGAATGGACCACGAATCTCTGCTGGCGCGTCGGGCTTCATGTCAAATGTATCGAGTTGACTGGGAGCCCCGAGGTTGAAGATCATGATGGCCGAGCGATTCGACTTCGCCGGGTCGACGCCCCCCGCTTCGCTTGCGGCAAGATATTGTGGCAGCCCTAGACCAATCGCCCCCAGCGTCCCCACATGTAGGAAATCGCGGCGCGTCACTCCGTTGCATGTTTGTGCCGAACCACTACCAATCAGGGTCAACATGAAAACGATCTCCGACTGACTGCGAACGAACTGTTGAAATCGATCTGGGGAACTCCAATGGAGTATACCTCAACTCGATCCGGATTGCTGCTGAATGATCTTGTAGAGATCCAAATCCTCGCGCCCACCGATCATGGCAAAGACTTGACGAATGCCTTCAAAGGCAGCTGGAAGTCCAGCCCCTGCGCCTTCTTCGATCGAATGGCCGTTCACGGAACCGGCTCGGATCACATAGTAACCGGGTTCTGCGGTCACGAAGGTGGGGGCATTCCACTCGGAATGAGCGTTTGCTCCAACCCAATGGTCGGCATGAGAATGAAGTTCGCATCCGATCGAACGATATCGATAACCGGTCCTGCGCATCGCGAGATCGGTCTCCAGTTCGACGGTCGAGTCATCCTCCTTGAGAAGCTTCCAGCGAAACTTTCCGTTCTCTTGCCGCGCGAGCGATTCGACCCCAAGCGTCTCGAGACATACGAGGTTCCGGGGAGAAGTGGATTCAATGGAATCACGTAACTTGGAATAACGGTGGGAATCATAAGGCCCACGTGGTCGGACCATCCAGGTCAAGCGAGACTCGGTCTCCGGAGGAAAGCGCTGAAGCCAGTCCTCCACACATTGGCATGCCATCGCATCCTGACCGATGAGGCCTAGATGTTTCCCGTTCAGGTGTTTTGGTTCATGCTTGCGGTCACCCGGTGCATGCAACAAGAAATCGTTCTCGTGATCTCGCTCTCCAATGGCCAAACCGCCTCCTGGTCCCATACCGATCGGCTCGATGGAGTGACCTCGGCAATCGATCACGCAATCTCCCCTCGCGATCCACGGTCCTCGGTGTTGACCTTGGACCAACACTCGGAACTCATCGTTGCACCGATCTTGCAGATGGATCGGATCGCGGCGATGGGTTCGGATGCGGGAAACATCCGCAACCGGGCTGAGGAAATGAATATCGTCAAACAGCAGATCCGTCTTGGCCAAAGGGATCAAATACTCTTCCGCATACTCGCGACCGGTAAAGATGCGATTGGGATCGGGGCGTTGGTACTCCGGATTCTGCGCTGCAATCGCAGCGTGACCCAATGGCGTCGTGACTTGAGACACAGGAAGCGCTAGGGGGCGATCATGCCAGTCCAGCATGCGATGTCCGACACGACGGCTTTCAAAAATGGACACAAAGTATCCAAGGAACCTGGCATAGATGGCCGCTTCGATGCCCACGGGGCCACCGCCGATGATCAAAACGGTCGCAGGAGACTCCATCTCGGGATCCCAGGGCAAGTCAAATGTCATGGCAACGGCACACTTCCCAAGTTGTATTCGACCGACTGCTGAAGGATCGATTGAGGCGCAGTGAAGACGAATTCATATCCCTTCAACTCTTCTTCGACCTCAAAAAGAAATGATAACCCTATACCTCGATCCGTAATACGCGTTGTGGACCACCCAACGTGTTCTATGCGATCTCCTTCCTTGTCTCTCAAGTAGGCATCGATCAGGGAGGTCCAGCCTTGCATCGAATCCACGCCTTGGTCCCCCCGCAAAGTAATGCCGAGAAGAATCTCTTGTACATCGCGATTCTCACGTACTTTTTCAAGGGTGACTTCGATATCCCCCAGGGTGACTAGGGAGTTCGCTTCGTCCAGATCCTTGAATCCGATGGCGACGGGTTTGCCAGGTATGGCACAACGGAAGATTCCTTTCCAGGACACGATCTCTTTGGCGGATCGGGTCGGACGATCGAACTCCAAGAGTGCAATCAGCTGCGAACCTGTCGGAGCGAAATCGCTCCCCTGACCCGTTTTGGGACGAAGGACTTCTCCGTTATCGCACGTCAATTCCAATCCCTCCAGCTCGTACCGTACAAAGACCGGGTTGAGCCGAGGTTCCCACATCAAGGAGAGCTCAATGCTGGTGGAGCTCAACTCTGGTTCATAGAGACGCTGTTCCTTCATGACCGCGATCGGTTCTAAACGAAAGTTGCCTGCGTAGCTCGCCATCGCGATTCGCTGCGGCAGCTCAGGCGTTCGCGGAATCATTCTCAAAGCGTCGCCATCGATGGGCATCACCGTCAATCCGAGTTTATCGAGGAGTTCGTCGACAGCTTCCCAATAGAGCATGTCGTCTAAATCGATGTCGATGTTTTGTTCGAGCCCCTGGACGTCCTCCAAGGGCAGGCGGTTCCCTGTCTGGTCTTCGAGTGCATCAAATGCTTCGCGGGCTGTCATCGTCCCTTGGATCGTGACCCGGGTGGGTTCCGTGAGCATCTTCTTGTCTCGCTCTAACAACGCAACTCGTACCCGATCCAATCGCATCCGGAACTCATCCGAGGCGTCGTCGGTCACCGGTGGCAGATAAGGAACGGCTGCTGCACCCATTTCCATTAATCGCTTCTCTGCTTCATCGCGAACGACTTCCCGATTGGCATCGAGGTCCT
>JALOQW010000130.1 GCA_025459275.1 Pirellula sp. | reverse complement strand
ACCAAACTGGACGTTGATTTTCCCGTAGAACCTGTTCAATCTTGGGCCATAGTACGTCGACATGGCTGTGGAAGCCGCTGTGAACTTTTCCTACGTCGATCGCGATGGTCCATGCATTCGCATCGGCGCGAATGTCGTCCCATTTCGTGGGCTCTGTCCCTCGTGCGACAACCACACAGTCGTGCCGATTCCCGAAGACATAGACTTCAGCCCCAGCATCGGCGATGAATTCGCATTCATCCAGTCCGGAGGCATAGGCCACTGGGCCGACCTCCGACGGCTCACCGTAAGCCAATCGCGACAGTTCTGCAAATAGAAGGGATTTCCCGATCCAACTCAAGCTCGAGATCGGATCCGCGAGCGAGATCGTGATCGGATTCGCGACAAATGGTTGTGGTTCCTCTTGATCCGCTTTAGACAATCTGCCCTCCCCTTGTTTGAACGACCTAGAATCGCAAACATGGTAACTGCCGGGCAAGCAATCGTCGATGCGTTGTCCCGCTACCCACTGGTTCTCGACGAGGCCATGCGGGGGCTTAGCCCATAAGGGGGCTCACTGAGGGATTGCATCCAATCCGACGATCGCGATCTCGATTGTAAAGGGGCCATGCGGGGTTTGAAAGCGAATCATCTCCACCTGAGCTCGAGGATCAAAGCTCACGCAATGGTTCCGGCCCGAAATGATGGTGGGTAAACCGATGGCGACCCCTGAAACCCCCAAGCGATCTTTGCTCGATCCCCCAATCATGTTCGTGAGCTCACCGACCGTATCGATCACCTCTGCCGTCAGGGAATCCTGACGTTCACCAAGGAATGCCTCCGTTGCCGCGAGCGCCACCTCTTGGTCGAGGCTTACGACGATCGAGCCGCGAAGGGCCCCAGAAAACCCAAGGATCCCACTGCAATCGTGTCGTTGTGCTCCCTGTCGATCGCTAATCACCGCGACGGTTTCGACCGGCCAGCCGAGCATCATCGAAAAAACATCCTTTGTGCATTGAATGAAAGGCACAAGAATCCGCTCTTGTTCGGCACTCGGTTCGATAGTCAAGTCCTGGAGGATCGAATGCATAACCGCTCCTTAGAAATAAAAAGCTCGCGAGAGCGGCAGGGCCAAGTGGACGAGGTGTGGGTACATGGTTAGGGAACGACCACAAATTTGTCTAGCTTGGCTCGAAGATCTTCGGCTTCAAACGGTTTGGTCAGGTAGTCGTTAACACCCGCTTGAATGGCTGCGATCACTTGGCTCTTTTGTGCCTCTGTCGTGATCATGATGATTGGCACGGAGGACCCCAAGGCGCGAATTTCGGTGACCAATTCCAGACCGGATTTGTTCGGCATGTTCCAATCCGTCAAGATCATGTCAAACGTATCGTCTATGAATTTCTGAATGGCGTCTTGACCATCCGTCGCTTCGACAATGTCGGTGACTCCGACTGCGTTAAGCGAGCGACTAATAATTTTGCGCATGACGCCCGAGTCGTCGGCAACTAATACTTTCATGGATATACAGTGCTCAATCGCAAGAGTGAACTTCAAGGATGGGGTTACTACGGTCTACTGTTCGCCATCTCTTGGGGATAGTCAAACTTGGATCTCGAGAATTCTTAGGTGGTACAACCGCCCTGATCCGTACAGGTAGCATCAACAGATTGTCCTTTACCGGTGACTCTGATAATCACAGAGAGTTTTACGTCTGAAGCGATCATCGCGAAAAAGTGGGGTATGGTTGCCCATCATGTTTCAGGACGAAGAACTCATTCAAGAATTTACCGTTGAAAGCCGGGCCCATCTGGCATCCCTGGAGAGCTTGCTGCTCGAAATCGAGGGAGCCGGGGACGACTTCGACATGGAACTCGTCAACACCGTGTTTCGCGCGGTCCATTCAGTCAAAGGAGCAGCGGGATTCCTCGGATTTACCGCAATCAACTCCCTTGCGCATAGCCTTGAAAACGTCTTGAATCTGGTTCGGAACCGAAAACTGCGGCCGACTCCCGAAATCGTCAACCTTCTGCTCAATGCCTCTGACCAGTTACGGGACCTCGTGGAAAACGTCAAAGACAGCAATCAACGTGATATCGGAGCGTGGGTCGAAGAGCTCGATGCCATCTCCCTAGAAGAGCCTCAGCGGGAAATTGCTTTCACGCCAATAAATGTATCTCAGAGTCCCGCGGAACCTACAGACTCCAAAGTCGTGCGAAGCCAGGACGGAAGAGTTGAACAGCCTTCCGTACAGGTGCGATCCAAGCCATCCGACACTTCAATCCGTGTCCATGTTGCGGTACTCGATCAACTCATGAACCTTGCTGGAGAGTTGGTGTTGAGCCGAAATCAACTGCTGTCTGCTGTGGCAGCCAAGGAACGTGAAGGGCTCGAAGCGATTGCGGGGCGTGTGGATCTGGTGACGAGCGAACTGCAAGAAACGATCATGCAGACTCGCATGCAACCGATCGGTGTCGTCTTCGGACGGTTCCCACGAGTTGTTCGAGACCTAAGCCGCAAACTTGGAAAGCAATGCAATCTTGTCATCGAAGGGGACGACGTCGAGGTCGACAAGACGATTGTGGAAGCTCTCGGAGATCCCCTAACGCACCTCGTTCGAAACAGCGTCGACCATGGCATTGAGATGCCTGAATGCCGCGAGCAGCACGGGAAGGCTGCTGAAGGGCAAGTCCGACTTCGAGCCTTTCATCAAGCTGGAAAGGTCTGTATCCGCATTGAAGATGATGGTGGCGGGATCGACCCAGCGCGTTTGAAAACTAAAGCCGTGGAAAAAGGAATCATCGATACGGAAACAGCCTTTTCCATGTCCGATACCGAAGCGCTGCGATTGATCTTTGCGCCCGGTTTCTCGACAGCCTCCCAGATCACCGACGTGTCAGGCCGTGGGGTCGGGATGGATGTTGTTCGGACGAACATCGAACAGCTCGGAGGAACGGTCGATGTCGAGAGCGTCTTGGGATCCGGGACCGCTATTCACATCACTTTGCCATTAACCTTGGCAATCGTTCCGTCAATGATTGTTGCATGCAGTGGTGAACGCTATGCGATCCCGCAAGCGAACATTGCGGAACTGGTTCGTGTGACACCTGCGGATAGGGAGCTACGCATTGGAAACCTGCACGGAGCCGAAGTGCTGAGGTTGCGAGGAACGCTTCTACCTCTGATTCGACTTCGAAACGCTCTTGGATTCGAATCGACAACAGGATCAAACCCTCGGCAAGGCCACTCCAACATCTTGGTGATTGAGACGGGGCAATTGCGCTATGCCATCGAAGTAGATGCCATCCACGACAACGAAGAGATCGTCGTCAAACCTTTAGGAAAACACATTCGCGACCTCGGCTATGTAGCGGGCGCCACGATCCTTGGTGACGGCTACGTCGCTCTGATCCTGGATCTCGTAGGGATCGCACTCCATTGCAATTTGCGAGCTGTGGATATGCAAGATCGGACTAGTGGATCGGAGTCAGTGGTCAACGAGGAAGTTCATCGCATGCTCTTCTTCAAGAATCATCCCATGGAAGCGTTCGCTGTGCCGATGGCGATGGTTGCCCGGATCGAACGTATCCGGCGTGAGGAAGTCAAGACCGTCGGTGATCAACACATCCTCGTATATCGCGGCCACTCGCTTCCCATCCTTCGGGTCGAACAACACTTGCGAGCGATGCCTCCATGCGAGCCGAGTGAGTTCGAGTACGTCATCGTATTCCGCGTCCAAGATCGCGAAGTTGGACTAATCGCCCCTGTCCTGGGAGACATTCGAGACATTCATATGCGAATCGATTCGACGACGCTGCGAGAACCTGGCGTCCTTGGTTCGCTGGTGGTCGACGGTGAAACGACGCGAGTCTTGGACCTTGTCGAACTGGTCAGGATCAAGCATCCGACCTGGGGTGTTGAATACCAGGCCAGGCAGAGCGAATCGCGGACGACCCCACCGACCGTCATGCTTGCAGAGGATTCGGATTTTTTCCGATCTCACGTGACACGGACCCTCGAGAGCGAGGGCTTTCGCGTGATCAGTGCATCGGATGGTATGGACGCTTGGGAGCGAATGCAATCGGTGTTCCAAGAGATCGATGTGCTCATTACCGACATCGAAATGCCTCGCATGAACGGACTGGAGCTTGCACAAGCCATCCGATCCAGTCCTTCAACAGCGTCGCTTCCGATCATCGCACTGACAAGCCTTGCCAGTGACGAAGATCGAAAGCGAGGCTCCCGCGTCGGCATCAACGAGTATCAAGTCAAAATGGATCCGAACACACTTGTCGAAGCGGTACGTCGACTCTCAGGGGCAATATCGTGAATTCCACACAAACACCCTATGTAACTTTTCGTTGCGGCGACTCCCTCTTCGGAATCGATATCGGCTGTGTCCAAGAGATCAATCGATGCCTTAGCCTCACGAGCATTCCTCTCGCACCTCCTTTCGTCCGAGGCGTCGCGAACTTGCGCGGTGACGTTGTCACCATGCTGGACCTTCGCATTCTCATGGAGCAGCCTCGAGTCGAATCCAACATCCATCAACGAAGCCTAATACTTCATAGCGATGGTGAAACTTTCGGGCTGTGGGTCGATTCGGTATCGGACATCGTCGAGATCGATTCCGATGACATCGTCTCGCCCCCATCGAATATCGAGCCCTCAGTCGCCCGGTTGGTTCTTGGTGTCTATTCGCACGATTCTCGGCTCATCCTGCTACTCGATCCGGACGCTCTCTTCGCCACCACAGTGTCGTTAGAGCGTTAAACCCACACACTGCATATCACTAATCTTTGTCCCCTGTACCCTGCTGAAGTAACCATCTCATCATGAAAATTCGCAAGAAGCTCTTTGCCTCGTTTCTGCTTTGTAGTTTAGCGCCCATGGGAATCCTGGGTTTCATCAATTATCGAAACGCAAAGAACGCCTCCGACCTGGTGAGCGAACGCTCCATCGAAGGATTGACGGTTGTCGCCGAAGATAAACTCACCGCCGTGAGAGAAGTGAAACGCAGTCAAGTCATTGACTACTTCCAAAACGCTTCGCGACAAATTCAGTCGATGGCGAAATCTCCTCAAATCGCAGAGGCAACCCAGCAATTCTCGCGCGCGTACAAGTCGATTTCCTTGGATTCAATCGCCAACGCTGAAGAAGGGAACGCGATCGGAGAACAACTCAAGCAGTACTACCAGTCCGCCTTCGTGAACGAATACTCCAAGAACAATCCTGGAAAGGCATCTGGCATTGAAACCAAACTCGGCATGCTCTCCCCTGCGGCTCGGTTCCTCCAACACCGATACATTGCCACCAATCCCAATCCTCTCGGTAGCAAGCAGCTGCTTCTATCATCGCCTGCCAATACCACCTACGACGAAGTCCACCGAGAGAACCACGAGTACTTCAAGTTCGTTCTCGAACAGTATGGGTACTACGATATCTTTCTGATCGACTCCGCGAGTGGCGATGTCGTGTATACCGTCTTCAAGGAGATCGACTTTGCAACCAATCTCATGCAGGGTCCGTATGCGAAGAGCGGTCTTGGAGATGCGTTCCGTGCAGCGAATGTTCTTGGCCCAAATGACGCAGCGGTCCTCATGGACTTCGCTTCCTACTTTCCTTCGTACGAGGCAGCAGCTAGTTTTATCGCAGCTCCCATCTTCAGCGGTAATGAGCGAGTTGGTGTCTTGGCTATCCAAATGCCGATCGACAAAATCAATAGTGTGATGAATGTGGGTGAGACGCTTGGCGCCAAGGGTGAAGCCTATCTTGTCGCATCCGATTTCCTACCACGTTCAGATAGCAGATTGGATACGGAAAATCGGAGTATCATTGCTGCGTTCCGACATCCAAACCAAGGTGCGATACGGACCGAAGCGGTTGAGAAAGCGCTGCGAGGAGAGTCTGGCGTGATTCTCTCAACGAATTATCTCGGACAGGAAACAGTGACGAGCTTCTCTCCCCTCGAGGTGCTCGGCCTTCATTGGGCCATCGTTGCTGATGAACCCATCGATTCCGCATTGGCCGCAGCAGAATCGGTTGGCGAAGTAACACATACAGCCCAGGCGTCCCTTCTGTTCTGGGGTATCGCTCTCACGTTGGGATCGATGGCTGTAATCATTCCGTTTGCTATCTGGACTGTTCGGAACCTGATGACACCGATTCAAGCCACGATCAATACCCTCCGGGATATCGCTGAAGGGGAAGGTGATTTGACGCGTCGACTGGATGCGTCGCGCCCTGACGAACTCGGGGAGCTGGCTCGATGGTTCAACTCCTTTGCCGATCGAATCCACGATGTGGTGTGTGTGGTTGCTGACAATTCCTCCCAATTGAGCGCAAGTTCCACCCAGCTCTCGCATACTGCAGAGTCTCTCGCTGTAGGTGTTTCCTCGAGCAAGCAACAATCGGCCAGTGTCAGCGCCGCTGCGGAACAAATGTCGGTCAATATGCAACAGGTCGCAGACAGCACCGATGGCATGAGTCAAACGATTCGATCCGTCGCTTCAAGCGTCGAAGAGATGAACCAAACCATCCGCGAGATCGCACGCAATGCGGAACGCAGTGCATCCGTGGCAGGTCAAGCAGCAACCTTGGTCCAGGTCAGCAACGACAAGATCGCAAATCTTGGGCAATCAGCCGATGAAATCGGAAAGGTCATCGAGGTAATCCAAGACATCGCTGAGCAGACCAATCTCCTCGCCCTCAACGCAACGATCGAGGCGGCCAGGGCAGGCGAGGCAGGTAAGGGATTCGCTGTGGTTGCGACGGAAGTCAAGGAACTTGCCAAGCAAACGGCGGCTGCAACCGATGACATCCGCTCGCGCATCGAAGCCATTCAAACATCCACCACCGACGCCGTTGCATCGATCCGAGAGATCAGCGATGTGATCAACAATGTCAATGAAGTATCGCGCACGATCGCTTCTGCTGTGGAACAACAGAGTATCACTACCCGTCAAATCTCCGACAACGTATCGTCGACGGCATCCGCCGCCGAGACCGTCGCTCGCGGCGTGTCTGAAACCGCGCTTGCAAGCCGTGAAATCACCGAAAACATTGCAAGAGTGGATGGTGTGCTGCTGAAGACGGCCCAAGGTGCGGATGAATCGAAGAACGCAGGGGTTCGATTGAATCAACTCGCTGTCGAAATGGCTGGACTGATTGGGCGATTTCGTACCGAACGACGCAACCAATCGCATGCGGTCCGAAACTAGGTTAATGACATCCCAGATGTCGATGTAACTTCACACACGGGAGAGATGGTTTGGCTCCGTCGAACACACGCACACTTCGAGTCCTGGTGACCGACGATACGGCTCTGTATCGCCGGATGCTCAGCGATGCCTTACACGGGATCCCTGGCATCGAAGTCGCGGGAACATCGTTCGATGGAGACGACTGCTTGGCCATGATGGACAAGCTTAAACCGGACGTGATTACGCTCGACATCAATATGCCACGACGCGACGGATTGTCGACACTCAGGGAAATCCGAAAACGGAGCCCTCGCACGGTAGTCCTCATGGTAAGCTCCGCGACCGATGAAAGCGCGGAACAGACCCTCGAAGCGCTTCGCGCAGGGGCCGTGGACATGATTCTCAAACCGAGCGGTCATGACTTCGAGCGGAACCGGCGAAGCTTGGAAGAACAATTGGTCGCTCAAATGGAGACCATCCAGGGCTTGATCGACCAGCAAGAGGCGCGTGGACTTCCACGCAGACAGGTCGAGAACCAACCGATTCGAGATGCTTCGGAGTTGTCACGACCGGCACGTCACGGTCCCTATTCCTGCTTAAGCATCGGCGTATCCACCGGGGGACCTGCTGCGCTGGCAGCCATTGTTCCCCATTTGCCACAGGATCTCTCCGTTCCTGTCTTCATTGTGCAACACATGCCACCCTTGTTTACGAAGAGCCTGGCAGATCATCTGCATCATCTAAGCAAAATCCCAGTGGTGGAGGCCACCCATGGAATGAAAGCCGAACCGGGGCGTGCCTACCTGGCCCCTGGCGGTAAAAACATGAAGCTCCATCGCGCAGCCGGCGCATGTGAGATTGTGATATCGGATGATCCGCAGGTTTCTGGCTGCAAACCGAGCGTCGACTACTTGCTCGATTCTGTTGCCTCAGTGTATGGAGCGTCCGCTCTCACACTGATACTCACGGGAATGGGTGACGATGGACTGCGCGGATGTCGTAAGCTATTTCAACTCGGTGCGACGGTGATTGCCCAATCCGCTGAGACTTGCGTTGTGTACGGCATGCCTCGACAAATCGTTGAAAACAAACTCGCCGATGAAGTGCTTCCCCTAGATGGTATTGCATCCAGGCTCCATGAACTCTTGAAAGCAAAACCATGGCGAGCCTAAAGCCCGAGGAAATCCATGCGATCTTCGATTACATCGAAGAGCTTTGTGGCATCGCACTGGACGAAACCAAGTCCTACCTGATTGACGCACGGCTAGATCCACTAGTCCAGCAATTCCAAGTGCAGTCACCGCTGGAATTGGTGAATCAAGCAAAGCGTTCTGGCAGTGACTCGATCCGGCGGGCGATCGTCGAAGCCATCACCACTCGCGAAACCTCATTCTTTCGAGATGCGAGTCCCTTTGAAGCGCTGAAATTCAAGGTGCTCCCGGAGCTTATCGATCAAAAAATCAAGATTCGTTCGAACCGGCTTCGAATCTGGTCGGCAGCTGCCAGTACAGGGCAAGAAGCCTGCTCGATCGGAATGGTACTACACGATATGATCCCAGACATTGATCGCTGGGACATTCAGATTCTCGGAACCGACATATCCGAAGTTGCGTTAGCGAAGGCGAGGTCGGGAGTCTACAGCAGCCTTGAGGTCGATCGTGGCTTATCTGGAAGCGCCCGTCAACGATACCTCTCAAGCCATCCCGATGGCTACCAAGTCCAATCCTCGGTCTTAAAGCTCATCCGATATCAGCAGTTGAATTTGCTAGAGCCTTTTCGATTCCCAACTCCATTCGACATTATTTTTTGCAGGAACGTCGCAATCTACTTCGACAAGGACGTGAAGATCCAGTTGTTTCGACGCTTGCTGCCGCTGCTCTCCGAGTATGGCTATCTGTTCGTTGGCGCTTCGGAATCGCTATTCGACTGTGGGCCTGAATTCCAACCACAGGCGCATTGCCGCAGCACGTTCTATCAACCCAACCTTCAACCACGGGTATCTGCGTCTTAGACGGTTCAAGGCATGCGCACCTGAGAATCCCAATTGGGATCGTAGGTGCGTCCCCAATAAATTTCCTCGATCGCAGCATCGACCAAGTGACCGTTTTCGGGCTGCGTTTCAATCGTTCGCCCAGTCCGATGGGCCATGTTGCCTAGATGGCACAACAACGTTGATTGATGGCCGCTATCGATGGGCTGCTGCAACATCGAAGGATCGTTGGCTCGGATAGCCAGGATGAAATTGGCGATGTGTTCCGCTTGTCCCGCTCCCGTGGCAGGGGCCGATTCGATCAATTTGTCGTTTGGATCGTGAATACGGTATCCACCGTCACCATCGATTTCCATGTATCCTTCGTAGCCGTAAAAGGAAACGAAGGGGCCTCCGAGATGTTTCGCACATGAGATGCCTTCATAGGTAATCATCTTTCCCCCCTCGAACTCCCACGCAACAGAGTGGGTATCGGGGGTTTGTTGGTCATCCTGAAATCGCAACCGACCACCGCTCGAAACCGTGCGGATCGGATACCGGACGCCTAATCCCCAGCGGCAGAGATCTACCAAGTGAACTCCGTTGTTGCCTAGTTCCCCATTGCCCCAATGCCAAAACCAGTGCCAATTGTAATGGACAACGTTGCTTCGAAACGGGCGTCGGGGCACGGGGCCCTGCCACAGTTCATAATCCAAATGGCTTGGAGGTGAGCTATCCGCTCCCGATCCGATTGACCCCCGATTGCTGTTGTAGAAGGAGCGGGCCAAGTAGACCTTGCCAATCGCGCCCGAATGAATCTTTGCAATCGCCTCAAGGTAGCCTTTGCTACTCCTGCGCTGAGTTCCCATTTGAACGCAGCGACCATATTTGGATGCAGCCTGAACCATCCACTCTCCTTCTTGGGGATTGTGGCTTGCAGGTTTCTCCACATATACGTGTTTCCCCGCTTTGCATGCGAGAACGGTTGCTG
>JALOQW010000490.1 GCA_025459275.1 Pirellula sp. | reverse complement strand
GTCCCATGCATCGTCAAAGCGGTTCCCCTCCAACAACTTCAATGCCCGTAACGACGATGCACGGCGATCTTGCTCGACTGGCTTGGTTGGATTGGTTGGCTCGCTCGGGTTGCAACCAGAAAGGCAAATACCACAGATTAACAAGCCGATGCACCGAAGTATTCTGTGCCCCCGTAGATACTCTCCGTTCATGGCAGTCGACACTCGAAGATTCGGATGGCTCTTTCCTTATCGCCAAGATCGACAAGGGAGGATTGGCAGCGCCAACCTGCGGCACGGATCCAGGATTCAAAACGATCGCCGGTATGCCGTTGAGGCTCGCTGAGCCAGACCACTCCACGGCTAGTAAGGAGTCGGCGCATGCAAGGTTCCAAGATTGGATACAGGCTAGGATTGTAGACGATGTCAGAGCCGATGATGACCGGAAACCGCTGCTGGATCGTCTCAGGTCTTGCCCAATCCAGCAATCGAACGCGGACTCGGGAACCGAGAGACCGCGCGTTGTAGCGACAGACCATCAAGGCCATGCGAGAGGCGTCGGTGATGCAAACATTGGCCCCGAGGATGGCGGCTGCGATTCCGGCCCTTCCGCTCCCTCCACCGAGTTCAAGGACATCGGTTTCAGCGAGCCCAGGCTGGTTCTGGATAAATCGGTCGAGGCCGATCGCTGCTCGCCAGGTAGCGGCCCAGAACGGATCGTGTTCGACACATCCGTCGACACCAGAGAGGAGTGCGGATTCGAGCAATCTGTCAGGATCGACGACCCGTGTCCAGGGAAAAGGTGTGCCCGCGATTTCAGTGACCTCATCTTCGATAGTCACTCGCCTTTCCAGTCGCAAGCGAAGCTTGGCAAATCGTGGATGCTCTGAGGCATGAGCGGGCGAGGAAGTGCAATCTAGGGTTGATGCCATAAGGTCACGGTCGCTCCTCCATTTCGCGGATGTACGCCCGAAGTCGCTCGAGTTCGTCTTCTGTCCCTTTGAGCTTTAGCATGTTCTTGACACGTTTTTGGAACTCAAAGCTGTTGACAGGTTTGGACAGAAAATCGTCTGTTCCGGCGTCTACTGCTCGCTCGATATCACCAAGCTCACTCAGTGCGGTCACCATGAGGACCATGATCTTGGAGGTTTTTGGATCGCTCTTGAGTTTGCGGCACACCTCAAACCCATTGAGTTTCGGCATCATCACATCCAGTAGCACCAGGTCTGGTTGGAAGGACTCCACTTTGGCGAGCGTGTCTTGACCATCGAGCGCCACAGCAGTCTCGCAATCAATTCTGGCAAGCAGGGCCTCAAGCAATTCGCGGTTAGCAGCGTTGTCGTCAGCGATCAGAATTTTCGGGGTACTCATGTCACGTTTCTTGAGAGGCTTGGCGACTACGACAAAAGACCAGCCGATGCATAACCAGCGGCAGGCACGGGGAATTGGGTTGCCAAGTCCCGAACTTCACCGTGGATGCGTTGCAGAGCGTCCTCATCGTCGTGGGACTTAAGTGCGGTTGCAATCCATTGCCCGATAGCACGAAATTCCTCGATGCCCATGCCGCGAGTCGTGAGCGCAGGGCTGCCAATCCGAATGCCGCTCGGATCCATTGGTTTTCGTGTGTCGAATGGAATCATGTTCATGTTGACAGTGATTCCACAGCGTTCCAATGCCTTCTCAGCGGTTTTGCCTCCGATTCCGAAGCTGGTCACATCGACCAAAACAAGGTGGTTGTCGGTGCCGCCGCTGATCAATCGTAATCCACGTGACATCAGCACTTCGGCCAACGTCTGACAGTTTGCGACGACCTGTTCGCCGTACTTACGAAAATTCGGCGACATGGCTTCAGCAAAGCAGACAGCCTTTCCAGCAATCACATGCATCAATGGCCCCCCTTGTGTTCCTGGAAAGACCGCGCTGTTGATCGCCTTGGCAAACTCAGGCTTGCAGAGAATCAGTCCGCTGCGGGGACCTCGGAGAGTTTTGTGCGTCGTGGTCGTAACGAAGTCTGCATAGGGCACGGGAGAGTTGTGAACCCCGGCGGCCACCAACCCCGCATAATGTGCCATATCGACCATCAGTTTGGCGCCGACGTCGCGCGCGATCTCCGCGAATCGATCGTGATAAATCTCTCGGGGATAGGCGCTGGCGCCAGCCACGATCATCTTGGGCCGATGTTCCCGCGCCAACGAAGCAACCTGGTCAAAATCGATCCGATGATGAACCGGATCGACCCCATACGAGAAGAATCGATACAGTTTGCCGCTGATGTTCAGGTGCATACCGTGGGTCAAATGGCCGCCTTGTGCAAGGTCGAGTCCCAGAACCACGTCACCCGGGTTGAGCTGTGACAAGTAGACGGCCGTATTCGCTTGGGAACCCGAGTGGGGTTGGACATTGGCATGCTCTGCGCCAAAGAGTTGCTTCGCACGCTCGATCGCTAAACTTTCGACAACGTCAACGAATTCACACCCCCCGTAATACCGCTTACCGGGATACCCCTCCGCATACTTGTTTGTCAGAACGCTTCCGACAGCCTGCATGACTGGCAAACTGGTGTAATTTTCGCTGGCGATCATTTCCAACCCTTCTTGCTGACGAAGGGACTCGGACTCGATGGCAGACCAGACCGCCGGATCTTGGGATTGGAGCGGAGACATGGTGGTTTCGGCTAAAGGGGATTTGGATGAGGTGACGAAATGTACACCGTACCGTCGGAGTTTGCATTGTCGATGAAGCTTCTCCGGCCGTCAATCGACGTCCGGATCGCCCAACCTCCCGGCTCGGCCGGTACGGTACGATCGGTCCTAACGAACAGTCCGATTATTGGAAACGGACAAGATACACAAGGTAGTCCCCGAAAAGCTCAAAAAAGTCCCACACCTTGGTCGACAAATTTTTGACTCTCTTTGTTTTTCCAACCTAGGTTTCACTTGCGTTCGTTGGTTTTGGTTTCAGTTTCCATTGGCTTAGCGCGGGAGAACATCCATGAGCAAAGTTTTGAATCGGGTCAAGAATTTCTTGCGAGAAGAAGACGGGCCAACCGCTGTTGAGTACGCGGTGATGCTGTCCCTCATCATCGTCGTCTGCATTTCGGCTGTGTCGGCAATCGGTACTAACGCTGCCTCGACATTCACCAGTGTTTCGAACCAGCTCGGTACATCGGGCTGATTGAAGCGAAAACGCTCCCAAAAAATCAAAAGCAACAAAAGACTCCTGCTTAAGTGGGGGTCTTTTGTTGCTTTATGGCCGCTACTCGAACCGAGCCGAACTCGACGGTCGTATCGGTTGTATCTCTGAACCTCACCGCATCGCTCAACGCCACCTTCGAATTGGTGAAAAAAGTTTGACACTCCTCTGTCGTGTCCTAAGTTTCTTTCGGCGTTCCGAGTGTAACGCTGGCCTCGCTTCGAGGTCGTACGCCTGCATCGAACATGTCTCTGTGGCGACAGTGATCGTGTTTGCGTTACAGGAACAAGTCATGTAGTTGGCTCGGAGTTCACCGAGCGATTTCGGAGGGTATTATGAAGAATTTCGCCTTGAAGTTGAAGCGATTTTTGAAGAGTGAAGATGGCCCAACCGCTGTTGAATACGCGGTTATGCTGTCCTTGATCATCGTTGTCTGCATCACTGCAGTTTCGGCGATCGGAACCAACGCTGCGTCGACGTTCACGCAGCGGACGGCCGGCCGGGAGGCTCAGCCGGGCGCGTCGAGGCGCGCGACGACATCGCGCGCGTGCGCGAGGCGTCCCAGCGTGCGCGGGAAGCCGAGCGCGACGAGC
>JALOQW010000129.1 GCA_025459275.1 Pirellula sp. | reverse complement strand
CCTTCGGCCCGTGCTCCACCGAGCGAACCACCGATGTGATTCTTGTACCCTCGCTGAGCTGCGATCGTTGCTTTGCGCAACGCCAGTTCCTGCAACGCCGGATCTGGAATCAGGTCGCCAACCCCATTGCGGCGACGCTCGTGGTTTGCCTTGTCCAACGCCGTTTCGCCTGGCGTGTGACTGAATGGCAATCCAGACCGAACCAAGTTGCCGACGATATTCGTCGCAACGGCTTCTCGAATCACTCCTGGACTCGACGAAGTGGCTGAAGCAGTGACGACCGCACTGCTGATTGTGGGATTCGTTCCCTTGCGCGTTCCATCGGGATTGATGCCGAGCTTTTCAACCGGCACTCCATTGATCGCAACAATGCGTTCTCCTGGGTTCAGCTTGATCCCCGAAGTC
The DNA here is from genome assembly GCA_025459275.1 of Pirellula sp. Lineage (GTDB taxonomy): Bacteria > Planctomycetota > Planctomycetia > Pirellulales > Pirellulaceae > JBKCUI01. The sequence goes on along the minus strand of JALOQW010000129.1, from coordinate 9,820 downwards.
TCGTCCCCAAGAACCGGAGTCGCTGAGAAAACCGCCATTGCAAACCATGCAATTCGTGTACGAATGTGCATCCCTGACCTCCAAAAAAGAGAGTGAAAAGTTTTCGATGCGCCCGCCCGGGCAGGCCGACCGCATCCATGAACCGCCGGGATTGAAACACAAGCTCAGGAGATCAACAACCCATACATTTTCACTATTTTGCCTAATCGGAACGTTAACTGAACGTAAGTTCCGGTCTCGCAGCAGCTTTGCATTTGCGAAAAATTTTTGGATACGCTGCTGTCAGGATGAGGGCGCAGGGCTGCGGTCGAATCGATGCACCGCGAGGATTCCTTGTGAAAACGCAAGTCCATGCACAAAAGCAAAAAAGGCCCATCTTTCGACGGACCTTTTCATGCGAACCGGTTTTCTGAGGCGAACAAGGGCTAGGTCTACGGATACCAACGTCTACTGGTACCAACTCTCGGTGGTCCAGTCAGACGCTTTGGCATACGCTTGAGCGACCCGGTCATCCTCAGTGGTGTTGGTGGCGACTTGCCAAGATTCGATCATCACGCCACCGCTAGCCGAGACCAAGACTCCCTGCACCCCTTGTACGAGGCTGATTTGCGGATCGAGCGACTGCGGGGCCGCGAGCTTAGGCGTTTCCGTTTTCGACGCGTCACCAAGGATGGCTGACAGATCACATGCAGCCAACGACTCGAGGTTTTGGGCTTCGATCAGGGCGGCAATCACGCACAGGTCCATCACGTTCCGCAGGTCGCCGAATACCGTGTCCTTGGTCGAGAGTTCATCCAGCTTCGCGGTGAAGTTATCGGCCCACTTCTTCGCGGCTGCATCGACTTTACCGGTTTGCTTTACTGCGCCAGCAGAATCGTAGACTTCTTGTTCGGTCAGCGTCTTGATTCCTGGGCCACTGATGCGCCACGCAAGTCGATTTCGGCTGTGAGCCACTGCGTCATAATCACACGCCATCCACCATCGGGATTGCAATTGTGTGGATGCAGAGGTTCGATTGCGAATCATGTCGAGATAACTCGGCAATCCTTTGACGGGAGCTTCGGCGAGATTCATGCCATACAGCTTCATGCGGTAATCTGCAGCGAGCAACACGCGAGCCATGTGGCTTTCGGCTGGAATACCTTGCAAAGTAACCTTTTGGGGGCCAAAGGCTTCGGCCAACATAGGGACCAGCTGTGCTGGGTTTGCGTTGGAACCGATCCGAGAAATCATTTGTTGGAGTTGAACAACACCTTGCTCCGTCGGGTCGATCGAAACCGAGACACCACCTTGCCGAGCATTTGACACGTATCGAAATGCGGTCAAGAGATCTTCGAGGTAAACAATGGGTCGACCGGTTTTGGCTCCGACCATCGAGCCTGCAGGTCCAACGGTCCAAGGTTCGGCAGGTCCTGCAATGACGATGTCTTGTCGTTCTGGATACAAGAAAACGTATTCCACGCGGGTTAATCCACCAAGGAACAACATGTCCTCGGACAAAGGTTGCTCCGTTTTCGCCGAGTGGAGCACGGCTTCTTGGATCTTCTTGAGGGAGATCAGTCGCATGGGTGCGGCCTCGGCCAGAGGACCGACCGGAGCGACCACATTCTGTCGAAGTTGCTCAAGCTGCTGATGTTGTTCTTCGAGAGTTGCTGTACGCAAAACTCCATCGGCGTCGATTCGAACCCCACCCACGAAATTGCCTAGTCCGCCGAACGGTGGAAAAAACTGAGCCTGGGCGGAAACGACATGCATCGCACATACAGCGAGCACCATGATCCCGATACGGATCTGCCAAGAACTCGGAAGGCATGTAGCGAAAACGCGCATGTTGGATGCTCCGTTAGGGAACGAAAAGTTTATGGTAGGATTGGGGACGAGTTACCAGAACGATTCTTCTAGTGTATTTCACGCTGTCCGCGATGCAACCAAACAGCCCATCGGCCTACCTCATAATTCGCCAAGGAAATCGCTGGTCGGACGTATTTCGGCTGGAAAAAGTTGGTTCTCTCGTCATCGGACGCGCTTCTTCCAACGAAATTCCGGTTCCGGACGAGCGAGCCAGCCGAAAGCACGCCGAGGTCTATTTTCAGGGGGGAGAATGGTGGGTTCGCGATTTGGGGTCCCGGAACGGCACCCTCGTCGATGGAAAACGGATCGAGGCGCCGCACCTCCTGGCCGCAGGCAACCAGATCGTCGTCGCTTCGTGCCGCATGACCTTCGCCCACTCGCTCGAGGAGTTCGTCCCTCCTCCGTTGGACGGAGAGGGGGCCGAACCTGCCTCCCATTCACAAACCCAAAGTGAGTTACCACCCGCCATTACGCACCGAAGATCCAACGCCAGTCTCCTTGAATCGCGAGCGATCGATCCAGCTTCACTGACTACGACTCCCGAAAAGAAGGGATCCAAGGGCGCGCAACAAGCAACTGCACCGGTGGCGTTGGAGCTTCTGCCCCTCGCCTTTGAGATCGCGCAACAAACGAGTATCGCCAGCGCCTGCGAACTCGCCCTCTCCCGATTGATGCAAACCATCGGCTGTCAGTCAGGGGGCATCCTACGCGTTGATGATGAGGCGCCATCCTCGCGAAAGACGGAACCGATCCCAGGCTTCACGATTGCGATCCTGGCGACGCGCGTGCGCGACGGTAAAGCCTACCACCCAGCCTCAGACGCGCTCGTAGCCACGCTGTTGAAGGACCCTTCAGCGATCTTGGCTCGCAATGTCACTGAAGATCCACAACTTCTGGGGGAGGTCGATCGCGAGTCCAGCCACGTTATGACGACGACCAGTATCATCGCTGCTCCGATCCGCATCGACCAAAAGCTCTATGGCCTGGTTCATCTCTATTCTCGTTTAGGCGAATCCGATCTGACTCCGGACGATCTCGAGGTCGCGCTGGCGATCGCCGAGGTCCTTGCTGTCTCGATCAAGAACTTGATGCGGGCTAAGACCCTCGAGACCCGTCTGCAATCGTCCAATGAACGGATCAATCAACTCGAACAACAACTCGGACATGGCGAGTGGGTCGGCCAGTCAGCGACGATGAAACAAGTGCGAGAGCAGATCGCACGTGTGGCTCCGACCCAAGCCACCGTTCTCATTCGAGGAGAAAGCGGCACGGGAAAAGAGCTAGTCGCTCGCGCCATCCACGATGGAAGTCCCCGCGCTTCTGGGCCATTCATCGCCATTAACTGCGCTGCCTTGACTCCCACGCTGCTCGAAAGTGAACTCTTTGGCCATGAAAAGGGGGCCTTCACCGGGGCCACCGAACGCAAGCTTGGCAAGTTCGAACTCGCACATACCGGGACTCTGATGCTCGACGAGCTCGGCGAAATGAGTTTGGAGATTCAAGCCAAGTTCCTTCGAGTGCTCGAAGCCAAAGTCTTCGAAAGGGTCGGCGGGAACAAGCCAATCCACGTGGATGTTCGCGTCGTAGCTGCCACGAATCGCGATCTCGAACAAGCCGTGAAGGAAGGGGCGTTCCGTTCCGATCTTTACTTCCGATTGCGCGTCATCGAACTCAAGATCCCACCGCTCCGAGAACGGCCCGAAGATATCCTCCCGCTTGCTATTTATTTCCTAAAGCAATTCCGACAACGCTCGGGGCATGGTCCTACTGGCTTCAGCCCTCACGCCCAGGCCGCCATGAAGGACTACCATTGGCCAGGCAATGTCCGAGAACTCAAAAACTCGGTCGAGCGGGCCCACGTCTTGGCCTCGGGCGAAAATGCCGAGCCAGAAGATCTCGCGTTGTCCCATGTCCAGATCCCCGGTTCGTCGGAATCACTACGACCACCGATTCAGGCCTATCGCGAGCGAACGCTCGAAGACGTCGAACGTGAACACATTGAAGCGACGCTTGAACATACGGGCGGCCAGAAGAACCGAGCAGCATCGATCCTGGGGATCGAACGATCGACGCTCGATCGGAAGCTCAAAAAAATGCTCGATCCCGATTCTTGACGAAACCGATGGTCAACGATTCGAATGAATGCAATCCAATGGGATCGCATGGGCGGATTCTAACAAGAGGAAATCGATTGTGAGTTCACTATTAAGCGAAGCGCCCGAGACACGAATGGTACTTGAGAACGTTCGCTGGGAAACGTACGTGACATTGGCAGACGCACGTCGAGGAAGCGTTCCGCGCATGACCTATAGTGAAGGAGTCCTTGAGATGATGAGCCCGAAACGCAAACACGAGCATATTAGCAGCCTCATCGGGCGCATGATCGAGACCTATTCCGAGATCAAAGGAATTGAGATCCTCAGTATGGCATCGGTGACCGTAAAACGGAGTGATCTGCAGAAAGCTTACGAAGCCGACGAGTCATACTATGTGACCAACATGGCTCAGGTACTGAAAAAGGAAGAATTGGATTTTGAAGTCGATCCAGCGCCCGATTTGGTAGTCGAAGTGGAGTTGACTTCCCCTGCTATCGACAAGATGGAACTCTTTGCCACGATGCAAGTCCGCGAAGTCTGGCGGCATGACGGCACGGCGGTTCAGTTCTATCGACTCGTGAACGGTCAATGCGAATGCATTCCAGAAAGTCTTGAGCTCCCAGGCTTGGATTCCGCATTGATCAATCGCTTTCTCGACCAGCGATTGCAAACGGGCGAAACCACCTGGATCCGCGCGTTTCGAAGCGAGATCCAATAGTTTCGCTTTCTCTCTTCTTCGCTCTACTTGGGTTTGGATGCCGGCGGAGTATCCGCGTCAACCATGGTCAAGTCAGCCTACAAAAAAGTCGTGTCTGCCTAGCGCGGATAACCCAGAATCCTTTTCGTCTAGATGCTTAAGGAATAGAAGGCCGCGATGGATAACCGTCCTCGTAGAAAAGCTGAGGCGATCAAGTTGCACTAGAATCGAATGGTTCCGTTCTTTCGGGGGGGCCGCGTCTCCATGTCGTTGATCGATTCACAAGCGAATTCTCATTCTTCTCAAGCCGTTCCTTCACCGACGTTGGCGGTGACACGACACTTATTTTCGGTTGAGCAGTATCATGAGATGATCGAGCATGGGATTTTCAGGGAAGATGAACCGATCGAACTCATCCGAGGGGAGGTCATCAGAAGATTGCCTGCTGGAAATCCACATGCTGCCACGGTAAATCGCTTGAACCGTCTTCTCTCCAGGCGAATTCAAGACGAGGCGATGCTCAGTATCCAGAACCCGATTTGGCTAGGGGATAGCGAGCCAGAGCCTGATGTTGCCATTCTTGCTTATCAGCAAGATCTGTATGCGTCGCGGCGTCCTAGGGCAGAAGACGTTCTACTGCTGATCGAAGTCTCGGATTCTTCTCTGGCCTATGAACGCGATATCAAAGGATCGGTGTACGCACAGGCTGGTATCCATGAATACTGGATCGTGAACTTGAACCAAGCCACGATCGAGGTCTATCTCGATCCTCAACCCGATGGCCGCTTTGCGACCATAATCACCGCGAGGGGAGGGGAAACGTTGACGCCGCAGAAGGTTGCTGGATTGGCCATCGACGTCGATGCGATCCTTGGTCTTTCCCCCATTTGGAGCTGAATCCTCTCCGCCTGCGGAACTCTCTCGTCCTGTCAACTCATCGCGGCGGCGCAGCTTGCTGGATTTTATTTCATTCCATTTGGCACACCGTTCCATTGGTTCTCATCCCTAGATTTGGCGATGTAATTTGAAAATACCTCGCCAAATGTGGCTTTGAAGAAGTAGATTTGGCGATGTATAGCGATTATACTTCGCCAAAACGAGGGGGATGTTCCGTGTAAAACCTGGAGGGCGTTTCATGTTCAAAAGCGAGCAAGTCATCGGTCGCGCGGCTGAGAAACAGATTCTGGATGTCGTGTTGGCCTCCAAGGACCCCGAGTTGGTGGCAGTCTATGGCCGCCGCCGCGTTGGAAAGACCTACTTGATCCGCGAGTATCTGAAGCCGCATCTCCTACTCGAAGTTGCAGGGATGCATGACCAGGGCACTGCGATTCAGTTGGCCAACTTCCATGCGTCGCTTCGGACCGCTTTTCCGATCGTTCCATTGGTACAGCCCAAGAATTGGCTTGAAGCCTTTGAATTGTTGCGATTCTGCCTGGAGCAACCCTCGGCGATCCGAGGGAAGCGAGTCATCTTCTTCGATGAGTTTCCATGGCTTGCCACCCGGAAAAGCAGTTTCGTAGCTGCTTTTGAGAATTTTTGGAACAGCTACGCAAGCCGACAACGGGACTTGGCTGTCATTGTCTGTGGTTCCGCCGCGTCCTGGATGATTCGCAACGTGATCAACGCTCGAGGTGGACTGCATAATCGATTGACGCGACGCATCGGTCTCGAGCCGTTTCGATTGCATGAAGTTCAGCAATACCTTCAGTACCGAAAGATTCGTTATGACCATCGGCAGATCGCTATGGCATACATGGCACTTGGGGGCATACCCCACTACCTCAATCTCATTCGCCCCGGTCAATCCGCAGCCCAGTGCATTGAGGCGGAGTGCTTTCGTCCGGAAGGCATGCTGAGAAACGAATACCACAACTTGTATGCAGCGCTTTTCGAGTCTTACGCAACGCATGAAGCAATTGTCAAAGCCCTTGCGACAAGCTGGAAAGGCCTAGACCGCGAGTCACTTCTCGCCAAGGCCAGGCTGTCCAGTGGTGGCGGAGTATCGAAGGCGATTGAAGAACTTCAGCACTCAGGATTCGTCACAGAAGCATTCTCACTGGACAAAAGAGTAAAGGGCAGCTTGCTTCGATTGACTGATGAGTTCTCGGTTTTCTATTGGCATTGGATGCACTCCACCGCAGCAACGAATTCTTGGCTGCGACGATCCAACAGCCGTCGTTATGAGTCTTGGCAAGGATACGCGTTTGAGTCGATATGCTTCAAACACTTAGATGCGATCCGTAGCGCAATCGGTATCGCGGATGTAGAGACACAATCCGCATCCTGGCGGTACGTTGCCAAAAAGGGGACGGACGGTGAGGGGACTCAGATCGATCTCCTGTTGGATCGAGCCGATCACTGCATCAATATATGCGAAATCAAATTCTCCGATAAGCCGTTTGTGATTTCCAAGAGTTACGCGCAATCGCTGGAACGCAAGCTGCGAGTCTTTCGCTCTCATTCGGGTCGCAAACAAACCCTGTTCCTTACCATGATCACTCCGAATGGCATCGTCCCCAATCAGTACTCCAAGGAGTTGGTAACCAGTGAAGTGGTCTTAAGCGATCTCTTTGTGGATTGAACCCAATATCGTTCAACGAAGGTAGTGGAAGTTGCCAAACTTCCCGGTGCTAAAGGATCTTTGGCAAGATCCACTACTTTAGGTCGGTTCGTTGAACGGTTTTGGGTTTAAACCCAGTGCTTCCGCAGGACTGTCCACTCGATGTATACTGACCTTCAATCAGGAACGATACCCATGAGTCCTATCGAGCTCGCCATCAGAGATTTTTCGCGCAAGCTGCGCAAGGTTCAGCAGGATCGTAGCGCCCCTTTTGTCCTCTCCGATGAGATCGATGGGTATCTGGATACCCTGAAGCAAAAGCATCCTGAGGATCACTCCGACTTCGTTCTGTTTCTCTACGGACTTTCTGTCGACGCATTGCGCGACGAACTGGCAAAGCAGATCCGTCCTGAAAGTGACAGGGAAGCTTTCACGGAACTCCGAGCCCAACTGCAGAGTCTTCGAGCCGCCAAGGAGTCGGCGATTCTCAAGAACAACTTCGAAAGTGCAGCCCATTGCCACGAACGCATCAAGGAGATCGAGGATACGATGCAAGGCTTTGCCAAAAGCCACACATTGCTCGTGAGTCCCGAGTTGCTAGAGAAGGTGCTGACGAATCTCGGATACCAAGGCTGAGGCAGGCCTGCTCATCTGGCAAGTCCGTTGTTTAAGGACAATACCGTTCAACGAAGGTAGTGGAAGTTGCCAAACTTCCCTGCGCTCAAGGATCTTTGGCAAGATCCACTACATTAGGTCAGTTCGTTGAACGGTATTGTGTTTAAGGAACGAAAATCGCAGCCCGCGTGTTGGACATGAGTCGTTCCATCTCCGCTTGATAATCCAGGATGGAGAAACGACTGGGGCGATGAACACTTCTCATGTTTCCTCGCGACTTTTCTTCGATGGACGCCTCGAGAAACCTCGCCCTCCGTTCCGCGCGATGCAATTTCTTTTCATTGTCAGTCTTGGATGCAACGGCTTCGTCGAAGTCTTGACGCTGCTGATCCTCTAGAGCCCTGACTTGAGCCAGTTGGGTTGCCGCTTGTTCGAGTTGTATCGTAAGTTTCTTATCACGCTCTTGATTGCGAGCTTCCCAATCCCTAAGTCTCTGTGGGTACGACTTGAGTTCATTTTCGTATTCTCGACGCCGAGTTGGGTACGTTGACTCTTTCTGATCGTACTCGTCCCAAGCTCTCTTGTCCGCATCTTTGTCGTATCGCGATCCTTTTGGCTTCTTACCGCTGGAAGGGGGCTCCGGCTTGGAGGGGTATCCAGGTTCGGAGGTGTGGTACCGCAGGTACCAGATGTATCGAGTTGTTTTTTCTTGATTTTTCAGGTCCGTCCGAAGACCGCGGAGCTTCTTGCCTTCGGATTCCTGTCTCACGATGGACTCTTCGAAGGCTGAGCGAAACGTGTTTTTGTCGTCATGCGCTTGCTCGAGCGCCAACATCGCCTCCTGTTCGGACACGCGATTGATTTCACTTTGGATCGATGTCAATTCATTCGATTGGCTCTGTGTTTCGGTCAATTGCGAACGAAAAGGAGTTATCGCGAATCTTACGTGTGATTCTTCAATCAGAGAAACAGCCTTGTTGACCGTCTCCTTCGGGAGGAGTTTTGGATCGTCATCGGCCATCGCCATCCCACAAATCTTACCGAGAAAATTGGCAAGAATTTTCTTTTCAGAATTGCTGAGCTCTTCATTGGAAATGAGCTGCTTCACCAGTTTCTTGAAAAGCTCCGTTGCTTTCTCGACTTGTCCGGATTCCAACAACAGCCACAGCATCAATCGATCATGGCCGAGCTGAAGCGACAGCGGTTCATTTTGGATGGCAGCGCTCTGGTGTGACAACAATCGCCATGCTTTGGAATACTCCCGTCGCTTCACATACAAGAAGCTGGCAGCCTGGACCGCTATCGGGTGAAACGGTGAGCTTGGATCGATATCTCGCAACACCGACTCGATATCACCGACATCGATTTCCTGCTCATCATCGAGATGCCGAATGGCAGCAACAACGATCATCTTTTGGCCTTTGATCGTGTCGTCATCCGCGACCAGGGCCCCACCAAGGCAGACAACCAGGAAGCAAGCTCTAAGACAAATAGACTTCTTGGCTTGCATTAACGGAATGGGGCCTCGGTTCATGGCTGCACTCTGCTGGATTGACGGGACTCAGGAAGCACGATGCTCGTTTGCCTTAGGACATCTTCATCTGAAGCTTTCCTCCAGAACATCAAACCTCGAGGGTCGCAATCGGTGACAAGCGTGCCATCTGGAGAGAAAGCCATTCCCCACCCCAACATGGTGTGCCTTCCATTGCGAATGGTGCCGCGTTCCACCCCTGTGGTGGTGTCCCAAAGTGTGATCGACCCATCCACGTTGCGCGCCGCGATGCTCTTGCCATCCGGCAGCCATGCTAGAGCCGTGATTCCGCCGTTCCTCGATTGGATGGAGACTAGCAGTTTGCGGCTGTCCATATCAAAGATATAGAGGGATCCATCCATGGCGGCGGAAGCAACCGCGGAGCTGACGGGGCTGAAAACCGAAGCGAACACTGCATGAAAGTTGTGGTCACCTTGCTCGACTTTCTCAGCGGTCTTCGTATCCCAGAT
>JALOQW010000489.1 GCA_025459275.1 Pirellula sp. | reverse complement strand
CGGATCGCTGGGGAACGATTGCTGCCTGGGCATGGGGATTGTCGCGGCTTGCCGACGCGCTTGAGCAAATCGAAGGCATCGATCCAAATCAGTTGATGGTGGTTGGTCATTCACGGCTCGGCAAAACAGCCTTATGGGCAGGAGCCAACGATACCCGATTCAAACTGGTGATCTCGAATAACTCAGGTTGCGGCGGAGCGGCACTCAGCAAGCGCTGTTACGGCGAATCGGTTGCTGCTATCAACCGAACGTTTCCGCACTGGTTCAATCGCAATTTCCGTTCTTTCAACGATGCCGAAGCGTCGATGCCCTTCGACCAGCATCAATTGATTGCTGCCATCGCTCCCCGGCCCGTCTACATCGCAAGTGCCAGCATGGATCGTTGGGCAGATCCCCGTGGAGAATTGCTTGCAGGGTATTGCGCATCGCCGGCGTATGAGCTGTTCGGGAAGGTGGGATTGCAGGCCACCGAGCTCCCTGAGACCAATTCATCGATCGGCGACTCCATCGGATACCACGTGCGCGACGGCGAGCACGACATTCTGCCGTTCGACTGGAACCAGTTCATCCAATTCGCCAAAAAGCACGGCATTCGGTGACGCAATCGACACCGTGAGCCGCGGGCCGTCGCGACCGGCGAGCGGGGGACGTTAGTCCCCTGTTTCCTTGCAGCGAGATCCACCGTCTCCTGTTTCGGCCAGTTGTTGCTCGAGGGACGCTTAGGTGAAACAGTGGGTTAACACCCACCGCTCGCCAAGCTGCCGCAATCGACGCCGTGAGCCGCGGGCGCTAGCCGCGTTATTGGGAGCTGCTATCCATTCCCCGCTGCCGCAATCGTTGACCAACAATGAGCGGCAGCGTTCCGAACATGTCGATGCCCCGAAGCGCCGCTAGCGCGTGCGGCTCAGATACCCAGCCGCGATCGTTGAACCGCGGTGCCGTCGCGACCGGCGAGCGGGGGACGTTAGTCCCCTGTTTCCTCGCAGCGAGATCGACCGTCTCCTGTTTCGGCCAGTCGCTGCTCGAGGGACGCTTATGAGAAACAGTGGGTTAACACCCACCGCTCGCCAAGCTGCCGCAATCGTTGAATTAAAATGAGCGGCAGCATTTCGGAACATAGCGATGCCCCGAAGCGCCGCTAGCGCGTGCGGCTCAGATACGCGGCCGCGATCGATGAACCGCGGCGCCGTCTACTCGACGCGATGGAATGGCCCCCACAGGCAGAGCCATGCGAACAGGCACCCACCGATCACGAGCATTGCGCAGATCAGACATAAACTAATCGCCCCAAGCCGGTATTCGGTAATCGATTCCAAAAGTGCTAGGCCGAAGATCAAGAGGGCGTTGCCGAGCATGACCGATGCGCTCATACAGATTCCAACCACCGCAACGCGTGCCGCCGCTGCATGTTGGGTTGTCATGTCGGGAGATGAATCGTCACTCATACAATGGAATCCTGATGATTTATTGCGAGGCAAAGACCTCGGTGAGGTTACTTAAATGGTCGCAAACGGGGGCATTGGCTCTTGGGGAACGGACAGCGTTCTCCTTCCAGTGAGCGCATGTTGCAACCAATTGCTGCTTGTTAATCGGCTTCGTAGCAAAATCATCACATCCAGCCGCCAAGCACTTTTGTCGATCGTCCGCCATGGCATGCGCCGTCAATGCGATGATCGGACGAGACCACCCCTTTGCTCGCAGCTTGCCTGCGAATGCATAACCATCCATTTCGGGCATTTGCATATCAGTCAGGATCACGTCGACCTCGGGTACTTTTAATGCTCCATCGATCGTGCCATCGATCGTCAGGCTTTCGAGAGCTAGCTTCCCGTTCTCAAAAACAACCACCTGCGCGCCTGCCTTCTTTAGAAAGTGGGTGATCAGTTTTGCGTTGTCGACTCCATCTTCCGCCAACAGTATTTTCAAATCACGGAGCGGTTCTTGATCCGCCGATGGTGGACTCGGGGCTGGCGTTGCTAGTAGGCTTGGATCCTTGGCAACCGGAAGATCGCACGTCGCGCCAAAGAAAAATCCAGCAGGAATCCAAGCCTGGTTTACGTTGGTTTCGCATTTGAGAACCAAGGTGAAAACGCTTCCCTTGCCTGACTCGCTCTGCACCAGAACATCTCCTCCGAGCATGCATGCGAGTCGCTTGCAAATGCGAAGACCAAGCCCAGTTCCTCCGAACCGTCGTGTGGTGCTGTTGTCTGCTTGAGCGAACGGGGAAAAGATCTTGCTCATCTGTTCCGCTGTCATGCCGATACCGGTGTCCGCCACAGCGATACGAAGGGCATGTTCATTCGATTCATAGTTCAACGTGATCGTGACCCCCCCGCGATCGGTGAACTTGATCGCATTACCGACCAGATTCACGACGATCTGCCGCATTCGCACCGGATCCGTATGAATGCTCTTGGGTACCGATGTTTCCAGTCGAATCTCAAGATCGATTCCCTTTTCTCGCGCCTTGAAGTCCATTAGGGACGCTACTTCCTGGACGATTTGAACCGGCTCGGTTGGAATGCACTCCATCGTCATCTTGTCTGCTTCGATCTTGGACAAATCCAAGATGTCATTGATGATTGCGAGCAAGTGTTCGCCGTGACGCTTGATCGTTTGCAGGTGTTCGGCTCGCTGTTGCGAGGTTATTTCGGCATTCTCTTCCGAAGCCAGCACATCCGCATAACCGAGGATCGCCGTCATGGGAGTCCGAATCTCGTGGCTCATATTCGCCAAGAACTCCGACTTGGCTTGACTTGCCGCATGAGCCTCCTGCGCCAACTGAGTGGCTCGAGTATTGGCCCGGATCAATTCTTGCTGGGCTTGGAGCACCATCGCTTCCGCATGCTTCTTTGCAGTGATATCGAATTGCATGGAGACGTAGTTTTCGATTTGCCCCTCCGAGTTGAGAGCCGCAACGATCGTCATATCCACCCAATAGAGACTTCCATCCTTGGCGCGATTGCAGACTTCGCCACGCCACGCATTTCCGGTCGTGATTTGATGCCACATCGCCAACCAAAAGTCCTGCGTGTGGGTACCGGAGCTGAGAATCCGATGATTTTGCTCGAGCAATTCCTCTCGGCTATAGCCACTGATCCGACAGAAGCCCAGATTCACGTCGGTGATTCGGCCCGTCTTGTCGCACATGGATAGGATGGCATGTTGGTCCAAGGCTCTCTGTAGTGCGTCCAACTTGCGAAAGGAACTTTCGGGGACGTTCGTCGCCGTTTCCACTTCGGCAAGTCGTTCAGCCCCGAGCTTCCGAGCTTCGCAGAAACGCGAAGCGCACCGCAAAGAAGTCCGAGCTCGTCGTCGTGATCCAAGCGAGGATCCTGACCCACAGAAACGTCGAACATCATCTGACGCATCGGTTTGATAACTCGATACTGAATCGATAACCAAATCATGCCAACAACGAACAGTATCGACACCTGAAGCCCTATTGCAGACACCAACCAACGCAGAATCAGTCCGCCGGAGCCGCCGGTTTCGTTTTGGAGTCGCAATGCGAAGAGGGATGGACTCTGTAGGCCAAGCGCAAAGAGTACCATGGCCTGGCCAATCACCGTCATGACGATGGCGGACCACAGTAATGTAAGCGTCAG
>JALOQW010000128.1 GCA_025459275.1 Pirellula sp. | reverse complement strand
CCTTTGGCTCTTGCGGTGGATACATCGCTGGCAACGCCTCGCTGATTGAATACTTGAAATACACCACCCCGGGATTCGTATTCAGTGTCGGTCTGTCACCACCCAACACGGCCGCAGCCCTGGCTGCAATCCGAACGCTGAAGTCCGATCCAGGTCGAGTCGCAAGACTCAAAGAAGCGTCGAGGCTATTCTTGACCGAAGCCAAGAAGCGGGGTCTCAATACCGGCAGTAGTCACGAAACACCGGTCGTTCCCGTCATCACCGGCAACTCTTTGGTCGCGCTCCAGCTTTCGCGTCGGATGATTGACTCAGGGGTAAATGTTCAGCCGATCCTCTATCCAGCCGTCGAGGAATCCGCCGCAAGGTTGCGGTTCTTCATCAATTCGACCCATTCCAATCAGCAGATCCTTTACGCCGTCGATAAATGCGCGGAGCACCTGAAGGCAATCGCACCGGAGAACTTTCGCGTCCAGCGGAGTTAGCGATGGCCAAACCCCGTGCGGCAATTCCGGCAGCGACCGTTTCACGGTTGACGCTTTACCTTCGTGAATTGCAGCAGATGGAACGAAGCGGGACATCGCATGTGAGGAGTGGGTGGCTTGCGGAACGCTTGGGCCTGAATGACTCGCAGGTTCGAAGAGACTTGTCCTGCCTTGGGCAAGTTGGCCAAAGAGGAGTGGGATACCGCGTACATGAGTTAACGGCGGCCATCCAGAGGGTGTTGGGGACGGATCGTTCATGGAACGTTATCTTGGTGGGCATCGGAAACCTCGGCCGCGCCTTGAGCAAGTATCGGGGCTTCGACCAACAAGGATTTCGGCTCGTAGCAGCCTTCGATAGCGATCCCGAAAAAGTGGGTGACCAGGTGGGCACGCTATCGATCAAGGATTTGAATGAACTCGAGCCGTTCGTGGTGTCCCAGCCTGTCGATTTGGCGATATTGGCGGTTCCTGCCTCCGAAGCGTTGTCGGTCGCTGCGAAACTGCAACGAGCCGGCGTTTCTGGGATCCTGAATTTTGCCCCAATCGTGATTCCCTCCAACGAATCGCTGACCGTGCAACCGGTCGACCTCGCTCTCGAGCTGCAACGACTGGCTTACTCGGTGGTGCAAAGCAAGCAAGAATCGCACGACCCGAAAGATCTGCCGGACGAAGACGGCTGAATTCTTTTTTCCGAAAATGCTTGACGGTGTCTATTGAGGTTTGCGACACTAGATCAAGAGAAGCATCCGAGATGCAACATCGGTATCCAGGTTTTAAAACAACGAGGACGTTTATGGATTCCACGCATCGACATGTAAATGGCTTACGAATGTGCCTCAATCATAGTCAATCTGGCATTGAGGCATCGCTGCAGGAGTTGGAAGCCAACTTCCGAGCTTGGATGGAACATCCCCATCAACGGACCACTTGGAGCAAGTTGATGGAGCACCTTGTCAATTTTCGCTGGATACTCGACCAGCACTTCACACGGGTTGCTGGTGAGGGGTATCTCGAAAACGTCGCTGCGCTTCGGCCCGGCATGTATCGAGACTTGCGCGAGATCGAATGTTGGCAGTGTCGATTGATCGACGATCTCGATCTTCTCATTCATCACGTGCAGACGTACGATCCGCAGCGGGACGAAATCGCAGACATGGTCGAAGAGTTTCAGCGGCTTCATTCCGAGATTCTCGATGAAGAAAACCAAGAACGCTTGCTTGTCGAAAAGGGACTGGCTTGATCGAGATTTCAACCACCCTCCCGAATCAAGAAACCGCCGCGACGTTGGCTAGGGAAATCATTGAACAGTCCCTGGGCGCTTGTGCCCAGGTGTCAGGCCCCGTAGTGAGCACCTACCGTTGGCAAGGAAGTACCGAGACCAGTCAAGAGTGGAAACTGGTGGTAAAGACAACCGATGCCATGAAAGATGGGTTGGTCGAATACCTTCGCTGCAATCACCCGTATGAGTTGCCTGAGATCGTCTCCCATACGGTATCTTGGGTCGAACCGCAATTCGCTGATTGGGTTCGATCACAAACCGACCGCTGACACGCATGGCAACAACCCGCTACACTAGTGAAGTAGTGGACTTTCATGCCATCCTTCACTCTGCTCAACACTCTGCAACCGAATCGATGATTTCCATGGCGGACGCAAAGAATGTACTAGGTACCGTGCTGCAGTCTTGTTCGGTGGATCCGATGACCGGATTCTTCCGAGACGGATGCTGTCGCAGCGGCGCCGAGGATCTGGGTTTGCATTTGGTATGTGCGCAAGTCACCGACAACTTTCTTGAGTTTTCGAAGCGGCGCGGAAACGACTTGATCACACCCGTTCCTGAATTTCATTTTCCAGGACTCAAAGCGGGCGATCGATGGTGCCTGTGCGTTTTGCGTTGGCGCGAGGCTTTAGAAGCAGGCGTGGCACCCCCAGTCGTACTGGAGGCGACCCATGTATCAACGCTCGAATTCGTCGACCTCGAGGATCTTCAGGCGCACGCCGTGTTATGATTGCCGTCCAGAGTTCTACGCGGGGAGTCGTTGGCTGGGTTGGGCGTTGCCGAAAGGCTCAAGCCCTACCCTGTTGCTTCGATTAGGCTCTCGGCTGAGACGACGTCATTTATCTGTGAAAGGGCCGTTGCTAGATCGTCGATGGTATTGACAAGGAGGTTTCCGCCGGACTCCGCCTTGCGAATCAATCGTTCGGAGTATCCGGCGCGTCGCCCGAATTCGACTTGAGTCCAGCCTCTGGACTGTCGCAGAGAACGTAATCGGCTGCCATTGACGGATGAATAACGTTTGCGGTGCAACATGTTTCTTGATCGGAGCGCTATCAGGATTGCCATGCTGGGAACAGCAACGCCGCTATTCCCCTCAATCACTTAATGCGCAAAGCGGACAAGAACGTCACAACAAATTCCGCAACTTTCCACGTTGGGGTAGGCCCCAAGGTATTCAGGAAGATTGGTCTCTTAGCAACTCCCGGAGCTTACGGAGAGCACGATAGTGGCGAGTGCGGGCTGTGGAGGGGGAGATTTCCAAGGATTCGGCAGCTTCCGTCAAAGACCGATTCTCCACATAGTGCATGTAAAGGATTTCCTGATAAGCGTTTTCGAGCGACGCCAAAGCGGCCAATAACTGGACCTCCCGCTCGGCGGCTAATGCAGCACTTTGCGGGCCGAGAATGTAGCCTGATAAGCTCTTGGCCAAATGATGCAGTGTCGTGTCGTTCCACTGTGATCGTCTCTCCTCACGGAGGATGCTTCGCCGATCCGCAAAGATATGGCGTCGTTGCAAATCGATCAGTTTCTGGAACGCTAATTTCTGTAACCAATCGTAGAACGGCATGGGGCGAGTCGCCGCGTATTTTCCGAGCTCAAGCGAAGCGACGACCATTGCCTCTTGAAGGACATCGGACGGATCGATGCGAACCCCCAAACGTTGATCCATGCGAAGAGCAATGGCCGTGCGAAGACGTTGTCTCCACGGTTCCATGAGATCCGCAAAGGCTCGTTGATCCCCGCTTGCTGCGCGTTGGAGCAGCGCTTCCTCTCTCTCAGGCGGTTCTGACATGTAGCCTCAATCGCTGGCGTGAGATACGGGGAGAACTCGCACAATGGGGTTGCCAAAAGTACTTCCACCTCCCAGATCCGTTAGACGCTGGCTGGTTATGTCATTGAGACTCTTCCGATCGGGGGCGAGCTTCGGCCACCACTGACCAAGCGCAATCACCACCCCCTGCCTCGCGTCTTTGGTCACTTGAACCTTGCGAATAATGGATCCCTGTCGGCTGCAAATGATGGCTCGCTCTTGATCGCGAATCCCAAAACGTGCTGCATCATCGGGATGCAGCAGAACCATCGGCTCCCCACCTGCCATCTTGATGATACTGGCCACATTCCCCATGGTCGTATTGACGATCTCTGCTCCCGGAGGAGAAATCAACCTCAGAGGATATTCGTCATTGGGTTGCTCTTCGAACTCCAGCTGCTGAGGTGGAGGCGCAAACCTGATCTTTCGATCTACATGATGGCTGCCGTCGGCATACGGTAGGAATGGCTTTGGGAGTTGGAGTTTGATCGACAATTCGCTCTTCAATCTCTCCGCAGCAATGCCGCTCAGCCATGGGTTCGGGGACTGCAAGAGCTCGTGAACGAGTCGATCGGTGTCCCAATACAAACAGGGATCGGTCAGCTCTAGCCTACGTGCCAGCTCTTGAAAGACCCAGCGATTGGAGCGAGCTTCACCTCGGGCGGGCACCACAGGATCCGCATACTGCAAGTAATAATGACCATACGAAGTATAAACATCCGCGTGCTCCAAGAACGTCGTGGCTGGCAGGACCAAGTCCGCGTAATCGGCCGTATCGGTCTGAAAATGCTCGAGTACGACGGTAAACAGATCCTCACGTTCCAAGCCCTTGCGAACAGCCGACGAGTCAGGAGCCACGGCCGCTGGATTGCTGTTGAATACGAACATCGCTTGAATGCTGCTCGATCCAGGTGCCAATTCGGTCGCGAGCAGATTCATGTTGACGTGACGCGCATCGGGATTGGCGAGATGTTCTCCCGTCACGAGACGCTTCTGCAGTTGGAATGCTCCGCTGGTCGACAGCGCCGCACCACCTCCCAGTTGTCGCCAGGATCCCAACAGTGCGGGCAGCAACGTGATCGCCCGCATCGCGTTTCCACCTCCTTCGTTGCGAGTCATGCCGTATCCCACCTTGATAAAACAGGGCGGGGAATTTGCCATCTGGTGCACGAACTGCGTAAGCTCGTCGAGAGGAACGCCACAGTATTCGGCAGCCCGATCGAGCGGCCATTTGGAGCATGCGTGTGCATAATCTTCCAGGCCGCTCGCAAATTCATCCAGATAAGCCTGATCCTGCCACCCTTGACGCAGAATCTCGCCCCCCATCGCAAGCGCCAAGGCTGCGTCGGTTCCCACCCGGATCTGCCAGTGGGCATCACAGAATCGAGACGTCTCATTCCGATAGGGATCGATATGGAGGATTCGCGCCCCATGCTTGCGTGCTTCTTTCAGAAAAGGAGCCAAGTGCGAATTGCTCCTCATGGCATTGATTCCCCAGAGAATGATGGTCCGCGCATGGACCAAATCCTCGGGATCGGTCGACAGTTTGTTGGGACCGTAGTTCGCCTCCCAACCGGCACTCCCAGTGGTCGCACAGATCGTTTGATCCAACTCCAATGCCCCGAGTGCTCGAAAGAAAGCGCGTGGTGAGTCCCCTTGGATCACTCCCATCGTCCCGCCATAGTGGTAAGGCAAAATCGATTGAGGCCCGTGTCGCTGGATGGTTTCCTGAAGACGGTTGGCAATCGTATCCAAGGCGTCATCCCACGTGATACGTTCGAAACGACCTTCGCCTTTGCGGCCAACCCGACGCATCGGAAACAACAGTCGATCCGATTGCTCCTGACGCTCGGGGTACTTGGCGGTCTTGACGCACGCAAACCCTCGAGTGACAGGATGATCCGAGTCACCCGTCAGATGCACGACGCGATTTCCATCGACGGTGATCTGCAGCGCGCAGGTATCCGGGCAATCCAGAGCACAAACCGACGGAAGTATTTTGAATGGGGTAGTCAACGTTTTCCTCTTTCGGGTTACCTTCCCAGCTACTTTCTTCATAATACGATAACCGAAAAGCAGCGTGAGCTCCTGTGTATGGATCTTCTCTAACAAAAGTCAATGCAAAGCATGCGATTTTCCAAACGCGTCGTGTTGGTCACCGGTGGCGCCCGAGGCATTGGTGCAGGTTGTACTCGGGTCTTTTCTCGCGAAGGAGCCTTCGTTGCCGTGGTCGATCGGGATCTCGAAGCAGCCCGTGCCTTGGTGGAAGCCTTGCCTCACCCGGCCGTGGCGATCCAAGCAGACGTATCCAGTGAATCTCAGATCCTTGAGGCGATTAACGAAACCATCGCTCGCTTTGGCCAACTGGATTGCCTGATCAACAATGCAGGAATCCATCCACCGGATACACCTTTGACGGCCATGACTCCTGAACAGGTCATGGATGTGTTGCGTGTCAATTTTCTGAGCACCTACACCACATGCTACTACGCTTTGGAACATCTCAAGAAAACCAAAGGTACCATCGTCAACATCAGTTCCATGACTGCCGTACTCGGTCAACGGAATTCAACTGCCTATGCGGCCAGCAAGGGAGCTCAGTTGTCGTTTACGAAATCGCTCGCTTTGGAATGCGCTGACTTCGGAATTCGCGTGAATGCGATTCTGCCAAGCAATGTCGATACCCCATTGATGCGATCGTGGGCCGCCACATTGGCCGACCCGGACGCGGCGTTGGAACGCATCGCGGCCTTGCAACCCCTCGGGAGAATGGCGGATGTCGAAGAGATTGGACGAGTCTGTTTATTCCTTGCGACGGAGGACAGCAGCTTCATTACCGGTCAAGGCTTGCAAGTCGATGGTGGTGCCAGCCTGGACTACTAGGAAGGTTGGATGACCAACAACGAATTCGACTACATCGTGATCGGAGCTGGGGCTGCGGGATGCACTCTGGCGCGAGAGATCATGGCGCGCGATATGGGGTCTGTTCTTCTGGTGGAATCGGGGGAAGAGCCTCGCTCCCGTTTGCTCCGAGTTCCTTCGCAATACCTCCATTCATTCGGCTCGCGATGGGATTGGAGTTATGAAACACGGCCCCAAACGCAACTCGCGAATCGATCCATCCGATTGCCTGCGGGCCATACCTTGGGGGGCTCGACCGCCATCAACGCGATGATCTGGATCGAGCCAAAACCAAAGGACTTTGATGCGTGGGAACAACGTGGCGGTCCCTCATGGTCTTCGGATTCGGTCGGATGCATGTTTGTGGAAGCGCGGTCTCGCATGACCCAAATCGCACAATGCTGGAGCGACGATTGCCGTCTTCCTTCGCTCCCTCCGTTGCATCCCAATATGCAACGACTCTTGGATCAGGCGGTTGAACAGGGATGGACGGCATCGAGTTACCCTCAAGGGCTGAATCAACCCTGCAGTCCTGGAATCGACGCCTACCAACGCATGCAGCATCGCGGCCGCCGCGTTTCTCAATGGGACCTATTGAAGAAGGAATTCGAGCGGAGTCCGTCCGCGATACGTGACCGACTGACAGTTATGTCGAACACGCATGCGCATCGCCTTCAGTTTCGTGGTCAACGAGCGGTCGGTGTCCAATGTCGCTCGCATGTGGGTGAAGCATCGACATTCACAGCTGCGCGCGGCGTGCTGCTGTGTGCAGGAGCGATCGAGACACCTCGACTGCTCATGGCGTCAGGCATTGGACCCAAGGATCGATTGGAATGGGCGGGCATCGAATGCCGCGAGGACCTGCCTGAGCTCGGCAGCCACTTGCAAGACCATCTCGTATTCCCAGTAGTGATGCGACTGGATTCTGCGAGAACGGAGTCCGATTCTAATCGTCGCTCGCGTTTGGAGCGGTTGCAGTACGTTCGGTACCGGACGGGAGCCCTCAGCTCGAATCTTGCGGAGCTCGGCGGTTTCTTCGAGGAACCAGACATGTTTCAATGGCATATCACTCCGACGCATTATCTTGAACCGCTCCCGTTCCGTGACCCAGCGGAGCATGTCAGCTTTGGCGTGACTTCCTTTGGAAGGAGCCCAGGCGGCTTGGTACTCCCCGCCGTCTGCCGCGGCGCGTGGGATCAAGTTGAAAGGATGCCGCTCCGGATAGATCCCACCTACTTAAGTCTTGAGGAAGACCAAACACGTTTTCTAGATGCCATCGAAACGACACGGCACAGGATCCAAAGTTCGCCTTGGCAATCGTGGCTCGGCCGCGAAGTCTTTCCTCGTTGCAGCGATCGTGATCGGCTCTTGTCCTATCTGCGTCGATTCGCCGGGACTATCTATCACTATGCGGGCTCCTGCGCTCTCGGGGAATCGAAGTCGAGTTGCTTGACACCGTCGCTTGAAGTACGCGGCGTCGAGAACCTGTGGGTGTGCGATGCCTCAGCCATGCCTCGCTTGGTGCATTGCAATCCCCAAGCGACCGTCGTCATGATGGCCATGCATTGGCTCGCTCATCAAGCCCGATAACTTTCAGGAATAATCCATCAAGGTCGATAGAGTGCAGCGTCAATGGTTGCCCAAAGGTGGATAATCCAGCCCAACAGGACGAGCCACAGGACCGTTGCCAACAAAAAGAAGGCGAGCGCGGCCAAGAGTCGACCTTGAACCAATTGCCCAAGGCCTGGGTAGATGAAACTGGCCAGAGCGCTAATGACATTTCCCGCCGACCCCGGACCGCTCATGGTGGAATCTGGACCTCGTTGATAGACGCCATGTTGATGGGTTGTGGTGCTCATATCAGTTACATTCGGACCAGGGCTGGGGATCTTGGAAATCCGATGCCGATGGACTCCCAAGCCAACACGCACCAGCTTGGTGCAGGCGACAGGCCGACTCTTGCTATGGAATTGTCAGACAGGATATGACTGAAAGCCCGATTTTCGCTCCTGGACCAACCGAACGGTGTCTTCGCCATGCCAATGGGGCAATCGTCGCCATTCCTGAGGGCTGGGAACGTTTACCTCCGGGGGATCCAGGATGGACTCGCCGCGTCAAGGCTGCTGGGGAGCATTGGGTCGTGCAAGAAAAACGAGGACGCAAGATCTTCTCGCACGGCGTGTGGGCTCCCGCAGAAACCATTCAGCGCATCGGCGACGAGTTGCAAGCCGAGAGATCGACGGAAGCTTACGCTAAGAA
This sequence comes from Pirellula sp., assembly GCA_025459275.1. Lineage (GTDB taxonomy): Bacteria > Planctomycetota > Planctomycetia > Pirellulales > Pirellulaceae > JBKCUI01. The sequence continues at coordinate 1,656 of JALOQW010000128.1, read as the reverse complement.
AAGGGCTTCGGATGCCAACCGTCGGGAAAAGCAACAGGCCAAGTACGTGGAGGATTTTACTGCGGCCATTGAGGAGTTTCTGAATTTCCATCCCAAGTATGCGAGCCTTGCCAAGAGCATGGCAGTCCTGATATCGAATCATGCGACGCCGGTCGGAAGCGGCACGGTCGCTCGCACCGAACGCATCCCTATCGAACAACGGGCCGCAGCGGCAGTGATCGCTTGGATGCGTCATCAAACGACCGCCTACGATAATATGAAGATCGCAAGGGTCCGAGGAGAACGTCGACAAGTCCGCCGCGAGTTAGCACTTCGCTCCAGCGAGTTGTTAAATCGTTATCGTGAAGGGTTGCCTATCTCACCCAATTGCCCCTTGTACGCACAATTGGCTTAAGCGGACTTACTCGAGACCGAAGAGCTCGCTCCCTGCCGCTAGCATTGAGCTTGGGAGAATTGATCTTGACCCCTGCGATCAAAAATGCGATGGATCAGGCAGGCGAGGGCTCCGGACGGTCCACGAGGATTGCGGACCGGCTCTTCGCGATCCTGTGCCTCTCCAGCCAATATGTCTTTTTCTCGATCCCAACGCAGTGACCGACGTCGACGCGTGCTCCGCGAAAGCATCGCTGTGGACTCGGATCTTGCTGTCGAATCGGCTCGAGCTCAGCGACGAACTCGCCGCGCCAACGTGGATGATCCTTCGGAGACGTTACAAATCGGGTACCGCGATCCTGGCTATAGCCAAGCGGTTCGCCGAACCTGCCAGCAACGCCTTGTGCAACTCATTCCAATCCGCCCCGGGGCACTTGCCTTGGTTCTGACGATCATGTGGGCGGTCTGGGGGAGTTTATTGCTGGCCCACTATCTATGTCATGTGCGAGGAAACGACAGCGGACGATCAGGACTCCTGATCTTGCAGCTATTCGATATCCGAAGCCCGCACAGCATTGCGAACTGGATGACATGTCAGTTATGGACGTTGACAGCCATTGTTTCGTGGATGATTTTTCGAATACGACAACACAAACTCGATGACTACCGAGCTAAGTACAGGATATGGATCTTCCTCGCGGGCGTCGCCCTCTTCTCGAGCTTTGATGCTGCAACATCGGCTCTCTATCTGCTGGGCCAATCCATCGACGGCTGGACACGGAAAGAGATCGGATATGGCGGTTGGCCTCTCGTCCTGGCTAGCTACGCATCCTTGATCGCCTTGATGGCATTGAAACTCTCCAATGAACTCAAGGCGACCCCTATGGCGGTCGTGTTTTGGTTCGGCGGACTCGTGTCGTGGGCGTGTGCTGCGTTGCTTGGAACCGGGCGACACTGCTACCTGCACGCTCAGAAACGATTCGTGGAACGCGCGATCGCCGCTTCCCCAGGACTTCGCTTCGAAATGCCCGCCATGCCATCCATGCCTCGTATGCCATGGTCCCGCTCCAAAGATGCAACCAACGAATCGGATGATCTTGAGGAAGGCGAGGATGACGATGACGTGCTAGGCACGATTCCGAAAAAGGCTTGGCTTCCTTGGCGGACACAAGCAACCCCTAAACCAGAGACTGAACCGAAGCGCCCGATGCGACTCCTCGGAATCATTCCAAGCCGAGCCGAAGCCAACGAAATGCTCGCGGTCGACCCGATCGAAGAAGACAA
>JALOQW010000127.1 GCA_025459275.1 Pirellula sp. | reverse complement strand
GAAAGTTCGGGGAAACTCTGGTCGTTGATTGGGGCCTAGCAAAACCCATGGATTCCCTGCATCCAGACCACTTGATGTCCGAAATGCCGATCGGAAGTGGCAGCTCCGACTTTACACCCACCGAATTCGGGTCGGTCGTTGGGACCCCGGGTTACATGAGTCCCGAACAAGCGGCGGGACGCCTCGATCTCCTGAGCCGTCAGGCGGATGTCTTCAGTCTGGGTGCAACGCTCTATTGCATTTTGATCGGACGCTCCCCGTTTCATACCATCGACCGTGCGGAGACGTTGCGACGAGCACGAACCAACGAGTATGAGCCACCTCGGCGAATCAATCCGAACGTCCCTGTCGAGCTCAATGCGATCGTTGCCAAGGCGCTGGCCATGGAACCTCACGATCGATTCGATAATGCCCTTGAACTGGCGGATGAACTGGAGCGTTGGATGGTGGGGGAACCGGTCCAGTCGTATCCCGAGCCTCTACTCCGTCGCGTGGCACGATTTACGAAACAGCATCAACCTTACGTGATCAGTAGCATCCTTCTGCTGGCGATGCTGTCGTTGGGTTTGGTGTTTCTGAATCAAGCCATAAGCAAGGAACGGGATAACGCAGAGTTGTCGCGCAAACGGGCCGAACAAAGCTCCAAGACCTCAGCGGGAATCATCGATGAGTTTGTGAAGAACCTGGCTGACAACACTTGGTCCCAGATCCCCGGCATGGACGAAAAGCGTCTGGCGATGCTCGACATCGCCCATGATCGTTTGACCGATGAGCTAAAGGTCACGCCAGATGACGTGGAACTGCAGAGGAGATGGATATCGATCATCATGCGTTTGGCCGCAGCCAATCGTACCCTGGGGCGCTTGGACCGCGCCTCCGAGTTGTATTCGATGATCATGCCACTGATCGACAAAGGAAAGCCCTCCGAACTGTCGGAAGATGACATGGCAACCTTCACCGACGCGCTGGCGATTTACTCTTCGATCCTCAACGCCACCCAAGGACCGACCGCTGCCCTGCGAAAGAATCAACGCAATCTCGAACTCTCCCAAGAGCGATTCCGACGCGAACCGGCCACGCACACGCAGATTGGTCTCACTCGTGCTTGGATTGAACGAGCCAATTTACTGATCGATATAGCCGACACGTCCGATGCCCGTCGAACCCTTGAACAGGCAACGTCTACGCTCAAGTCGGTATTCAACGACACATTTCGCAATCAGATTCCACACGCGTTCGACCTCTATGCTTTCCAGATCGAATGGGGACTTCTGCAATGCGATATGTTGGACGAAGCCTGGAATGCCGCCTATGAGCGTTTACCGGTCGTCGCCAGCAAGATTGAGTCCATGCGCCAGCATGCCGCGCTCGCAAGAGATTCCGTGACGTTTGAAGGGAGAATTCAGTACTTCAAGGCCAGAATCCTCCGGAAGCTTGAACGTTTGGACGATGCAATGGCGGCCATCGAGGATTCCATCGCCAAGCTCGAGCAGCACGACGGGAATTTTCCAAGCCAGTCCACGAAACGAGGGTTAGTCGAAGCCATCGTTGAAAAGGGCCTAATCCGCGTCCAGAAGAAAGACATCGAGCTTGCGCAATCGCTACTCAAGAAGGCAGAAGAGAGGGTGGCCGGGCTTTCGGACAAGAGCTCCGCGATGCAACTCTTGCCCCTCGAAATCCAGATTGCCAAACTGGATTTGAAGATCGCAGAGGCAAGCGATGAGGCGATCTCGCCAACCGCCGCGCAGCAAAGGCTGGACGCGGCGAAAGAAAAACTGAAGGCGATCGAACCAAAGAGCGTATGGCTACGTTAGGTGACTTACTTTGTTCCGCTCTTCTTGGCTGCTTTCTTCTTCACCTTTTTCTTCGCAGCCTTCTTTTTGGATATAGAACTCGCCGTCTTCTCTGCGTTCTTGGCTGTCGCTGGCTTGACCGGCTTCTTCGTCTCGATCACGACAATGATCTCGTCTGTATTGATCTCGTCTTGGGTTGTTACTTTTTTCAGCTTCTTCGGGAAAGTAGCGTTGACTCTCCATGTCTTGCCGTTGTTGCCAACTTCCCATGGTTCCGAAATTGACAATTGCGTCTCTCGATATCGCACATGCAAGCCATCCGCCAGCTCATCAACGGTGCCCTTCTTCAATCGGACCGGCTTGGAGAATTCGATCGTTAATTCAAATCCACCATTGGCTGGAGCAGTTTGAATATCTTCTACGATTCTCAGGTTTGGTTGCGGTTCGCCTTTTTTCGGCATCGTATGCCCCATTCGATGAAATCTAGCTTTAATGAAAGCGCGAGCGCGACGGTTTTATATCTAAGCGGGTGATGGGATTCGAACCCACGACTTTCAGCTTGGGAAGCTAACACTCTAGCCACTGAGTTACACCCGCGTCGAACGACTTCTCGAAGATAACCGAGGGGGAAGCTCGCTGCAATGCCTCGGGGCCAACGCGTTATCGCTGGAGCGGGGGCTCCAAGACTAGCACGTTTCCTCGGTGGGGGAACTCGGGGTACATGTGCACGATCCGATAGCCTGTAGGCAACTGGGAGCGGACTTGATCGAGCGAGTCCTCTTTCAGAACGATGATCGGAGCAGGGGTCTTGCTGAGCCGCTCCGCTAACGACGTTTCGTCCTTGCAAAACTCAATCGCGTTCCCGGCATAAAAAACCATGCTCGGTCGAAAGTATTGCAGAACCGCGAACGAAGGAGGATCGCTCGATGCGCGATCGGTCTTCGGAAGGGCCGTGGCGATGTCTTGCGGAGTCTGATGCCGATCCGCCAACGGGACAAGCACTTGCCAGAACAAGACCATCATCACAGTTGCCGTCAACGCAAAGCATGGGCCCAGCTCCTTATTGCGGTCTCGGAATCGCAATCGCAAACCATAAAGCCCCCCGATTACCAACGGGATCGAAAGCAAACTGATCCATCGAATGGTTCGACCAAGCGAAGGATCCATCTGGAGCCGATCGACAAGATTGAGGTTACCCAACGTCGTCGTCATCAGCCAAGGGGCAGCCAACACAACCACGCCAACCGCGATCATGAAAGACCAACCCGCTGTCTGCCAGCGCCAACCGGCCACATCGGGCTGCCAATTCCATCTCGAGATATAACGACCAATCACGATGGCAAACGCAGGGTAAGCCGGGATCACGTAATTGGGGAGCTTGGTACTCGCGATCGAAAAGACGCCTAGATAAACGACGATCCAGAGACTGGTCAGCAACCAAGCCCGGAGCGACTTCGTGCGAACGTTAGGACTCAGCCATGAGATCGCGGTAGGAATCGCAAATGCGCTCCATGGATACAATCCAACCAGACACGCGACCACATAGTAATAGAACGGTCCACTGTGGTTGTCCATGGCTTGCGAAAATCGATTCAAGTGATGGACACCAAGGAACTCACTCAAGAACGCACCGTCGGTCTTCCACTGCATGGCCATGAACCACGGTCCGGCGATGGCGAGCACGACTGCGATACCCGTGATCGGACGCATGCTCCAAAGGGTTTTGGTAATACTCCATGGATTCATGAAGCTCCAAGCAGACCGAATGGCATCCGATGCAGTGGCTCGATCGGATTGAGCCCAACTCCTAAGCCACGGCTCCAAGATGTGCACGCCGGCCAGGATCGTGATCGGGAACGCAAGTCCGATCGGCCCTTTCGAAAGAACCGCCAAAGCAATCGCAGAGTAAATGCCAACCCACGTCCCCAAACGGATGCTCAATCGCGTGGAATCCTGCTCCAAGGGGACGTCTCGATTCGGAAAGGCATCTCGGACCCAGAGGAACAGAGCCAGCGTTACAAAGAACGTCAAATGCGCATCGGCCGTGGCGGATCGAGAAACGACGGTGAACATCAAGCTGGACCCGAGCACGAGACCTGCAATCAACCCGGTGTTCCGGTCAAACAACCGCCGTCCAAGGAAATAGACGAGAAGCGTGCATCCTAGTCCAAACAACGCCGAAGGGAGTCGGGCCGCCAGTTCGGATACGCCAAGGCTTGAGAACCCAAGGAGCATCCCCCAGTACATCATCGGCGGCTTGTGGGCGAACAAGTGCTCGTTGAAGGTCGGCACCACCCAATCGCCTCGCCGATACATCTCCGATGCAACCGACGCGTAGTACCCTTCGTCCTGATCCCAGAATCGACTATTGCCTAAGTTCAAGAGCAGGACGATCGCTGCCAGCACGACCAAGATCGATACGTCCCTGAACGTCGACCGAGGAACGCGTAGCAATGACGAGAACGAAAGGAGTTTGCTGCGGAGCATTTAGGCTGCTCGTCTTGGAGCTCGAGTTGGAATTCGAATGACTCCGTCCGACTCTTGCTCGGAGGGAATCGAGGTTGCAAAATCGGCGCGACCACTCATCCAGACCGATCGGGGCATGTCGCGTTTGACGGATACGTTGCAGGTCTCCGCCACGATGTACAACGGTCGCTGTTTTGATTCCTCATAAATGCGACCGACGTAATCGCCGAGCAACCCGATGGCGATGAGTTGGAACCCAGTGAGTGCCAATTGAAAAGTCGCCCAACCAAGCCCCGTCAGCGAAACAGAGATCCAATTCATGGCAGCAAGTGGGATGAGGGTAGCAGACAACAAACCGCACGCCATCACGATCCACCCTAAGTACGTACAAAGCTTCAGCGGTACAGCCGACGAAGAAGAAATAGCCGTCCAGGCCAGCTTGATCAGCTTGGACACCGGATACTTGGTTTCACCCGCAACCCGCTGCGGACGGTGGAAAGGTATGAATGCTTCACGTAAGCCGAGCCAAGCGACCAGCCCTCGCATGAATCGATGCTGCTCCCGAAATGCACGCAGGGCATCGACGGCGTCTCGGCTGTAGAGTCGGAAATCTCCGACTTCCGCAGGAATTCGACGATCGATCGCTCGCCGCATCAACTCATAAAACGCGGTTGCCGTGAACTTTTTGAACCAAGTTTCCCCTGCCCTGGAGATCCGCTGACACGAGACCACATCGTAGCCTTCGTAGTACTTTTCCAGCATCGCATCAAGCAATTCCGGCGGATCTTGCAAGTCCGCGTCCATCACGACAACCACATCCCCGCGCGCGTAATCGAGGCCGGCTGTCATGGCCGCTTGTTGACCGAAGTTTCGGCTGAACTGGATCAGTTTGATCCGGTCATCGAGTCGAGCTTGCTGCCGCATCCAGTCGGCCGTGCCGTCGTGGCTCCCATCGTTCACCACGATGATCTCGTAGGAATATCCTGTTCTTTCCAGGACCGCAGGAAGCTTTTCGAAGAGATGCGGCAACACCTCTTGTTCGTTGTATACCGGAACGACCACTGAGATGAGCACGATGACCTCTACCTTGGTAATGCAAGCAATCGCCTGTCCAGTCGGTGGAAAACAGACTGGACGCGAGGTCTAGCAAATCTGCGCAGGTCAGGTCAAGGTGGATCGGGTGGTCCCGAGCTGGCCATCGCTCCATGCGGGCAAGCCACATGGTGGCGTAGAAGCGGAACGATCCAAACCGTTTGTTCTGTTCTTTGAAGCACGTGGCGTAGGCATCCTGCCTGCGAACTGCACAACATGTAGTGCAAGCATGGGCGACCAAACGGCACTTGTTGACATGCGGATGCCTATCCCATGGTATTGCGGTTAAACGAGATTGGGTGCCGCAGGGATGATTGGTTAGCTGTCTTTTGCTGTCGGCTTATGGAGCGATGGCAAAGACGTCGCATTCGGAGAACTTGCCAATGTCCATGTTCGCTCCTCCCAAGATGACGAAGCGACGGTTGGCGATTGGGAGCAGTCGATGAAAGAATCTTCCAGTGCCGGTCGAGCCAATGATCTCCCAGGTCTGGGAGTCTTTGTTCCATCGCTGGATCGAGCCATCTTCGGTCGTCGCGATCAGCTGGCCATCAACTTCTTGTGCGGCGGCACCGAAGCCATTCATCGGAACTCCTGCGAGGGAATCGATGGCGCTCCATTGATCGGTCTTCGGGTCGTAGGTAGCGCAAGCTGTCGTGGGGCCGCCGTCGGAATTCATCCCTCCGATCACGAAGATCTTTCCATCATAAGCGGCAACCGCCATCGCACGGCGTTTAAACGGTGGGGGTGCTATGGGCTGCCAACCGGAGTTGGTCCCATCGTTGCGGAGGGTCAACTTCCACGCGGTCTCCAACCATTTTGTTTCTGAACCATTGCCGTTCATCGACCAGCCACCAACGACATAGATGGTGTCGCCCAGAATAGCCGCATCCATGGAGGAGCGAGGTTCAGGCAGATCTGGTAGCGATTCCCACGCCTTCTTGTCCAAAGCATACCGCTTCACGCCTGCTTGGGAGACGAGCCGGCTCTTCTCGCCGGTGGCATTCTCCGCGTTGAATCCTCCCAAGAGGACAACGTAGTTCTTGGCCGCGATGAGTGCGTTGCCTTGAACGCGGGGCCCTTCCGCCAGCTCTTCCCAATTCCCTTGTCCGGAGGAGCTAAGGTCCCAACGGATCAGTCGATTGAATTGCTCTTCGTTCGAATAAGAGTGGGCGCTCCCCGTGTGTCCTCCGTAGGCATAAAGGTAATTTCCTTGAGTCGCCGCGCCGAAGGATGTGACTGGTTCCGGCAGTTCGCTGATCTTGGAATCTGATGCACCAACGGGCGTCACTTTCGTTAGATCCGGAACTCGGAAACTGATGGTCGTGTAGTGATTGACTCCGGCATAATCGGTTCCGTTGTGCGTGCCAGGGGTTGGATCGGACTCCAGGCAACGAATGGCGTAAACGCCCGGTTGGATGCCATCGACCACAGCGGTACCGGTTGCATCGGTCGTCAACGTTTGATGGTCGTTTGGTGCTTGGAAATCAAACTCGATGGCTGCGGCAGGCTTGCCATCTTGTTCCAAGGCGATCTTCAATTGACCTGCATCGCAGGTTACCGATGCAGTAAAGCCCTCTTTGGGAAGACTGACGCGATCATTGGCACTCATCCCATTCCAACCGCAGGGAATGCTCATGGCGGTGTAAATGATCAAGTTCTTCACATCGCGACCGTGGGTCCCGTATGTGTGCTGTAGCTTCCACGCCGTCGCACCTGAATGTTTCGCAGCCAGGGTTTGGCGATCCGCCGAGAAGGCAAAGCTCATTGGCTCCCCCTTCTTGTCCGAGACATAGGCAGTCACAGGAACATCAGCGATTTTTTCCAACAGCTTCGGATTGTCCGCTTCTGGGCCTTCGCTGAAGTACAAGTGGACTTCCGAGCCGTTGTCTTTCTGAGGCACAAGCCAGAGAAAGTGCGCAAAGGACGGAGAAGACGTCCAGCAAAGCCCCAATGCGATCAAGAACAGAGTTTGTATACGCTGCATGATGAATTCCCGAGAACAAAACCAGAACTTAAGAGTCGACTACAGACGATCGAAATCGTCTCCGATGGGATTCGATCCTGGCGGGCTAAAGCGAAATAGCTGGTATTGGACAACCATCGCTTTCTGGCTAGCTGGGTCTGAGAAGGCGCGAGCCTTCTGCTAACAGATTGTAAAGGTATCTGTGCGTGATTCCATGTCAAGTCCACGCGTGATTGCCCGGAACTTGAGCAAATTTCTTGAAGCTCGTTTTTTCGATTCGATCCGCAAAGTGCCAGTGCTGGTTGGCAATTGTTCGCAATAGATCCCGACAAAGGCTCAGACTGGCATATTCCATGGGTTACGTTCCGTTGGAACCAGAGTCTCTCTATTGCGCGAGTGACATCGGATGTGGAGCGTACCCAATACAAACATGACAAGGACGGATCGCACATGCATGCCCTGCATGGTCTGCGTTATGTTTCTCATTGTCTCCATCAGCATTGGGTGCAAAACGCTGCGGCTACCTGCCATTGACCCTAATGGCGGCCGGATTTTTTCCGGTGGCTCGACGACCTTTGTTTCTCCTCACGGTCCTGGCAGTGGATATCCCATGCAAGGGCCCGTTTACCAAGCTCCCCCCGAGCCGAAGAAATGCGTCCATGGCTCACCGATGGGGGCCAACCAAATGGGGCATGATTGCAAACTCTGCCTTGGCAAGCACCAAACCAAGAGCGAAGATCCCTCCGAAGTTCGAGGCCGATGTGGCGAGCTGTTGTTGACCCCTACTCGCATCGTTGCCCCTGTCGGAGGCGAAGTCATCCTCTTGGCCGGCATCTGCGGTAAAGACGGCATGCTCGTAACCGGTGAACCGATCGAATGGATGCTGTCGCCAGAGAGTGTGGGACAGATCATTGAAGTGGGTGACGACGCCAAAGGCCAACAACCTGGATTCTGGTTTACGTCGACCAGCATCGATCCCAAGGTCGAGAAACTGGATGTCGACTTTGCTCGAGGCCGCACCAGCCAAGAACCCGGCATGATCACTCGAGGGACCGCGCGTCGCGATGACGATTTACCGATCCGCAAGGGGCAAACATGGCTCAGTCTATCGAGTCCGAGCGAAGGAGTCTCGAAGGTAACGGTCATGGCTCCCGACAGCGATGCTTGGGACAAGCGTCGTCAAACAGCCACGATCTATTGGATCGATGCGAGCTGGGACTTTCCCAAACCTCAACTAGTCACGAGCGGTTCGAGCGCGAGCCTGATTACTAAAGTCCTCCGGGCCGATGGCTTCGCACCTGCCGAAGGTTGGATCGTTCGGTATCGATCTCTCAATCCGGAGATCGCTCGCTTCCTCCCAAGTTATGCCGAAGTCTCCGAACAGCGGGTCGACCCCTATGGTCTGGCCAAGGTGGATGTCATCAACATGATGCAACCGGGGCAAATCACCCGCAGCAACGGTACGGCTCTGTTTGAGATTGAGATTATTCGGCCGCCGGAACCCTCATCGAACATGCCCGACCTCCAAATTGCACGAGGTACGGCCGAAGTTACCTGGAATGCGCCAGAGATTAACTTGCGTGCTGGAGGACCTGAAGTTGCCGTTCCAGGCCAGCCTCTTGCGTATACCGCAACCGTCGAGAACATCGGAAATCAAACTGCTGAGAATTCCATTCTGTCGATGGCCATTCCGGCGGGCATGACCATCCAGTCCACGTCCGTCAACCCAACGCGTCAGACTGCGTCGGCACTGGCTTGGGAGATTGGTCCGTTGGGTTCGCGACAAGCCTTCGATGTGGAAGTTGTCGTCACCCCTGCTGCCGATGTCGATGCTCGAGTGGTCTTCGAGGTAACCCATGCACCCGGCGTGACCAAGAGCGCAGTGATCTCGACGTTGGTACAAAAGCCACAATTGGTACTGGGTGTACAACCAGACCCGAGCACCACTCAAGTCGTGATCGGCGACATCGCTCGCTTCGTTATGAAACTGACGAACACCGGTAATCAAACGCTGAGCGATATTACTTTGATCCTCGATGCCAAGCCCGGGCTTGTGCATGTGCGAGACGGAGCCAGCCAAGTGACTCGCCAAATCGGATTCATTACCCCGGGACAAACCCTCGAGATCGAAGCTCAATTCGTGGTGCAACGGGAAGGGGAGTTAGGGATCACGGCCACAGCCCAAGCCATCAACCAAGTACTGGGATCAGGGCAAGCGTTCATTCGTGGGCTGCCGGCAACGATGAAACGGCCGCAGATCGAGTTGGAACTCAAAGCAAGCACCGGTGCCAACGCGATTCCAGTGAACTCGGAATCCATGGTGGAATTGCTCGTGCGAAACACGGGGCCTGTTCCCGTTCGTAATCTGGTGGCTTCGATCAAGTACGATCCAGCCTTGGTGCCGCGTATTGCCTCTGCAGGTTACGAACAAAACGCTGCGAATCAAACACTGTGGTGGAGGATCCCCGAGCTCCCCGCCGGAAGCAGTACCGCCCCAACCAATATCGAATTCAAGGTCAACTTCACAGCCGTCGCTCCTTCCGCGAACTCACAAGTGATTGCCCAAGTCGAAACGGGAGATCGCAGTATCAGCGAGATGCGCAACGTAGCCATTCCCGTTGTCGCCCTCAACACAGGTGGTGGCGTTGGCGGCACGACGGTGGCTCCACCTCCGATCGACGGAGGGGGAACCGCCGGCAATGGTGGAGGGACCATGGTAATTCCGCCGCGAACGGACCTCTTGGTTGCCATCGAACCAGTCCAGAATCGAGTCAAGCTCAACGATCAATCCCAGTATGTTGTTCGTATTCGGAATCAATCGAGTACCAATCAACAGCGTGTCGAGTTAGTGCTTCAGTTACCGGAAGGGGTCAGTGTCATCGATCTGCGTGGCCAAGCGCCTGGGAATTATGCGTTTGACGAGACTGGCCGTCGCATCGAAACCGAACCGATCCAAACCTTAAGAAGCCAGGAAGAATACTC
>JALOQW010000488.1 GCA_025459275.1 Pirellula sp. | reverse complement strand
CAGCAAGTATACGGTCTTGGATTAGATCGTGAGTTCCTCCGAACCAGTCTAGATACCGGTCCAAGAGATTTCGACGCGGACATGTCTTCTGCCTAAAGCTGAGGAACCGTTCGTTTCCCTCGGGCGACCTGATAAATGCTGTAGTCCAGATGCGTTATGCTATCGATGGGCTCCAAACGAGCTCGGAAAAAGGATCGAACTTCATCAGCATCGAGATATCCACGCTCCGACGTTCTAGACTCCGATGGATGGTCATTCAAGGAATCGTTGTGGCTTTCTGCCTAGTCCCTACCGCCGCTGCGCAGGCTCAGCGCGTCATGCGAGCAGGTGCCGCCCTGGGCGATGCGACACCAACGAAACGGGTTCCGATGCGAGGATTCGGATATCAGCATGCCGAGCACTCCTAGGAGATTTTGGATCCTTTGATGGCCATGGTTCCTCTCAGAATTGCCATCTTTTATGGCAAGCACAAAACGAGTCCACTTGGTATAGTGAATTAGAGGGGATTGAGAATGAGCACTCTGAAGATGATTACTTTAAACATCGTTGTTTTTGCCGTGCTGCTTTTCGGAGCTAGTCAGGCGTATGCAAATTTGATTCTCAACGGGAGCTTTGAAAGCTCAACTGGTGGCGCACCGGATCATTGGGGATTCACCGGAAATCTTGCTGTCATAAGTTCCCAAGGCGAAACGGACGGAAGCAGGGCTCTCGCTTTCAGTTTCGGCAATCTTCCTTCCAACGGAGTTCTGTTCCAGTCGTTTGAAACCACTGCAGGTGCAGCCTATAAACTCCAGTTCGATTTCGGTAAATTCTCAATCAATCAGCCACTTCAGGTCGCCCGCTTGGAAGTGGATGTCTTCGACGGAACTGGATTTCTGGGTGCCAACATCCTGGACCAAAGGGTGACTGATGCAACACCAGGAAGTGGCGAGCTCAATTCGACCGACTCTCCCAACGTGTATTCAAGGTTCGAGTTTGCGTTTTCGGCGATTGGTGGTAGATCAACGTTACGTTTCACGGACGTATCGGATGGCCAAGTGAGTGGAGGTGGCTTTGATGCCATGCTTGATAATGTGAGTATCAGCGCCGTTCCGGAACCATCGAGTTTAGCACTGGTGACGATCTGCTCCTTGGCATGCAGTTTTTTGGTTCGTCGATCGAAGACTAAGTCATAGCGAGCGGCAGCGTACCGAGCGTGGCGATGCCCCGAAGCGCAGCTTGTCCGCCCCGGCGGGTGTACGACACATTGCGGCTCACGCGACAGGCGAGCGGGGGACGTGAGTCCCCTGTTTCCATGTGGCGAGTACCCACGTATTATTGGAGTCGGCGCGGATCGGAGACGCCGCAAAAGGATCGAACTTTATCAGCATCGAGATAACCATGCTCCGACATTCTGTAATCCGATGGATCGTCATTCAAGGAATCGTTCTGTCATTCTGCCTGATGCCTACCGCCGCCGCGCAGGCCCAACGTGTCTTCCGAGCCGGTGCTGCACAAGTCGACGTGACACCCAAGGAACCAGTTCCGATGTGGGGTTATGGAGATCGGCATGCCAAACTCTCCGAAGGGACATTGGATCCGCTAATGGCCACTGCCTTGGTCATGGAAGCTGGTAGAAACAAGATGGCGATTGTCGGCCTCGACTTGGGTCGTTCGCCTACCGAAGCCTCCCTGCAACGGATCCGTGATTCGGTTAAAGAACAAGCAGGAATCTCGGTGGCGTTCATTGCGGGTTCTCACACGCATCATGGCCCCGTTGTGGAACTGTCCGATGCCCCTGGTCGTGGCCGAGGACGATTTGAAGCGGCCATCCGATATGCGGAACAGTTGGAGCAAGGGATCATTGAGGCAATCTTGCAGGCCGATCGAGAGCTTGTCGAAGCACATGTGGCATGCGGTTCAGTGGTTCTCGAGAACTTCAACCGGAACCGTCATAGCAAAATAGAGCCGATCCCATGCGATCGAACCTTGCAGTTGATGCGACTGACTCGGGCCGACGACAGCCGATCGATTGCGACTCTGGTCAACTTTACCGCGCATCCCACCAGCATCCCATCAGAGACAATGCGGTTCTCAGCGGATTATGTCGGCGCGATGCGAGAGCACATAGTGCAGGAACTTGGAGGCGTGGCCGTGTTTATGCAAGGTGCCGCGGGTGACATTTCGACCAATCGCGGTCCGCATGGCGACCATGTCGCGTTTGGAAAAGCGTTGGGGCGAGCAGCGGTCAAGTTGGCTCGCGAGTTGAATCCGGTACAGATCGCTTCTCCATCCTTACGCTTTCATGAAGAGCGATTTCAATTCGCATCCAGAACCGATTTCAACAACCCGATTGTTCAAGGAATCTACTCGGTTGCTTTCTTCCCTGAGCTGATTGCCAATTTCGTCGACGAGTACTCGGACGGGATTCGCCCACGCTTGACAGTTGCCGTTCTCAATCGAGACGTGGCCTTCGTCGGCGTGTCTGGAGAATTCTTCACCCAGCATGCGATCCGACTACGGGATCGCGCTCGTGTTTCGTCTCTGTTTTTCTTCGGCTACTGCAATGGATACCATCAGTACTTCCCGACCATCGAAGGGGCGGCGGAAGGTGGCTACGGAGCGGATGAACAGGTTGCCCCCGCCCAAGTCGGTGCCGGCGAGACCATGATGGACACCGCCCTGATCCGCTTGTTCCAACTGCAAGGAAAGATCAACAAGGCAAATAAGTGAACCCGGAATCACGATCACTTGTAATTCAATAGGAAATGGTAATAGAAACGGACGATGTCGACATAATCGTTCTGTGCGATGCGTTCATCGATCCCATGAAACCGCTGTGTATCTTTTTCGGCAAGGCGGGCAGGAATAAAGCGATAGATATTCTCACTTAAATCGCTGTAGTGGACACTGTCGGTGGCATCCGAGGCGGTGGCTTGGATCGAGCAGAACCTTGGCATGGACTACGCTTGGCCGGGGAGCATTCGAGAGCTCGAACAATGTGTCAGGAATATCCTGATTCGCAAACCGGATCGCCCAAAGAGTCGCGATACATTAGGAACCTCAGGGACGGACGTTTCGACTCCATCGCCGCAAATGGACGAGGAGTTCGTCAAGGCACTATTGGCAGGAGAACTCAGTCTGGAGGAACTCACACAAACCTATGTCACACACGTCTACCGACAGACCGGACGCTACGATTTGGCCGCCACGAAACTTAGAGTCAATTGGCGGACAGTTCGTAGCAAGGTCCGGTGATACTCGTGAAGAGCGAGGCTGGTAACGCAGGTCACTGGTTTCGAAACAGAGTGCAAGGCCCCAAACCACCAGGGCGTCGCTCGCCGCGCGCCAAGCGAGCGAGGGACGTTAGTCCCCTGTTTCTGGGTGGCCGAAACAG
>JALOQW010000126.1 GCA_025459275.1 Pirellula sp. | reverse complement strand
GCGCGATGATGAGGAGCGCGATCAGCGGCTAGGTATCAGTTTCTCAGCCGACGATCTGAGTCGCACGAGTTTCGGAAAACGCGTTCAGATCAGTCTTCCGCATGTAACGCTTCTCACTGGAGAGTCGAACACTTTCTTCCTTCCCAAGGTCCCGCAAAAGGTAGACGATGTTCGCGTCTTTGTGGAAGGAATTCACAGCCGTCATCCTCTGTCAGCATTTGATGTGACCCTTCAAGAGGGATATCAATTGCCGGGTGGTCCTGGGGCGGTATGGAAGAGCGGTGGCTATGCGGGTGACGTCATGATACCCAGGCTTGTTTCTGGTGTACCGCAGCTCGTCACCTACTCGCTCGACAGCATGATCGACATCCAACACGATGAGCCTAGGGTAGACTCCCACGTCGTGGTGCCCTCGCAGTGGTCTCACACAGAGTATGGGTTGATCGAGACCGCGAGCTGGGAGCGAATCCATCGATATCGAATCCGGAATGAAAGTCTCCGAAGCCTGACATTGTTCGTCGAGCATCAGCAGTCCGATCAAGAATGGGAGCCGCTTCGTAACGACGCCTCCGAAGCGACACAGGACGACACGAGCCATCGTTATCGGCTCAGACTTCCACCAAGCAACGTTACGGAACTGGAGGTCAAGGAGAGGAAGACACAGGTCATTGAATGGAATCTGAAGAGTGACTTCGCCAAACTCCAGGCCAAGCTCAAGGATCCGCACATTCAAGGGTTCGCTCGATCGGAACTCGAGAAATATGTCACTAAGATTCGAAACGACGCAATATTTGCCCGAACCATGGAGAAACTGAGCCAAGAAAGAGTCCAATTAACTCAGGACCAAAGCCGCGTGAAGGGGCTCCTGTCCGCTGTGGCCCGTGGCGATGCGTTGTACGAGCGTTACATCGATAAACTGAATCATCTCGAAGATGAAATCGATCGCGTCCAAACGGCGATAGCGGAGTTGCAGCGAAGCCAATCGGATGATGCAAGCGTGAAATGAATCGACGGTAGTAGCTTGATCGAGTCTCTTCAGGAGCGGGTCGCTAATGCCTTGAGGACGGCGTCGTAGGCGGGTTTGGGGAGTCGATCGCGATCGAAGAGGAGCGGGTGGTTGACTCGCTTCCACGGGAAATAGTTCAGCCACGATTCGCCATCGTGCAAGTTCCAAAATGACACCCGAAGGATTGCATCCGAATGCTTTGCGAAGATCGAGAATAGCTTCGCATACTGTTCTGCCAAACGTTGCTGCAAATCGTCGGGGAGTCCGTTGGGATAGGGGTCGAGCGTTGCGAGTTCTTCCCGATACTTGCCATTCTCTGCCCACCAACGCCCTCGGGGGATCACGTCGATATCCAATTCGGAAACGACGACTTTGAGCCCCAGTTTGCGAACATCCACGATCGTCTGCTCGATCTCATCAAAAGGAATGCGATCGATCTCGTAGTGGCCTTGCAATCCAATGGCATGTAATGGGACGTTCTGCTCCTGAAGCGACCGGATCAAACGCAGCATTTTTTCGCGCTTTTTCGGCAGTTCGTTGTTGTAGTCGTTATAGATCAACAAGGCTTCGGGGTCCGCTTCGTGGGCGGCACGAAATGCCTCCGCGATGAAGGTTTCGCCACAGGCGCTGACCCAGCCGGAGGGACGCAGGTACTCTTCCCCGTCGTCGAGGGCCTCGTTGACGACATCCCACATGGCGATCTTGCCGCGATATCTCGAGACCAATTTGTGAATATCCGACCGCATCCGCGCGTTGAGTTCCTGGCCGTTCAAGGCCCGGTCCCCCTCTTTGTAATACCAATCGTAGGTGCGATCGTCTTTGGCCCAGACCAAGCAGTGTCCGACAATCCGCAGATCATGGGTTACTGCAAACTCAACGAAACGATCAGGGACTTGGAAGTCGAATGCTCCCAAGGTGCGCTGGATGCTCTGCGGCTTCATGCAATTCTCGGGCGTAATGATTGAGAACTGTTGTTTGAGCAGAGGCCAGTTCTCTTTTTGTTCTGGAATCCGATCGTTGATCCCGACCCCAATCTCGAACCGACCAGCGGCGGCTCCGCGGAGCGAGTCAGCTCTTGTCGGTTCCGCAGACTGCCCATAAACGTCCAGGGGTCGATGGCAACAGGCAATGAGCGTCAAAACGGCAAGGATGAATCGCATGCAAATATCTCCTAAGATGGAAAAGAATATGTCGATTCGCGTCTGGCTGGAAGACGGCACGCTCAATACCGCTGCTGCTCACTGCACGTCAACCATTGCGGCAGCTAGGCGAGCGGCGGGTGTGAACCCGCTGTTTCTCGGTTCAGGTGAGTACACCGTGGGGACACTCCCTGAAGTCGTCGTCCGTCCGCGCGTGTCGATTAGCCTGCATTCCGCGGTGGCAACTGGGGTCCAAAAGTGTGTGTCCCCAGGGCGTTTTCTTCGCGCGGTACCTGAAGTACGGAACGGAGTTAGAGCAGGCCGTACTTGGTCAACGTCGCTCGCAAGGCATCGAATTCCTTAGGCTCGAGCTCCGTCATCGGCAATCGCAGTTCGCCGGTATCTCGTCCGAGCAGCTTCATGGCTCCCTTGACCGGGATCGGATTGGTGGCTAACGACAACATATCGCGGCACAAAGGAAAGAGTTTGTGGTGAAGACGAGCAGCCTCCTCGAATTGGCCAGCCAAGGCAGCTCGAACCATCGCGAGCAAGTCTTTGGGGACGATGTTTCCAGCAACAGAGATCACCCCCTCGGCGCCAATACTCATCATGGGGAGTGTGAGCGAGTCGTCACCACTTAGGACCGTAAGGTTGGTCGTGTTGAGGATCTGTGAGCATTGATCGAGGGAGCCGGTTGCTTCCTTGACCATGGTGATGTTGGGGAGCTCTGAGAGACGTGCGATGGTCTCGGGTTCAATGTTCTTGGCAGAGCGACCTGGGATGTTATAGACGCAATGGGGGATGCCCACTTCTTCTGCGATGGCTTTGAAGTGTTCGTAGAAGCCCTTTTGGGTAGGTTTGTTGTAGTAGGGTGCGACTTGCAACGACGCGTCGGCACCTGCCTTGGCGGCCCATCGAGTCAATCGCAAGGCCTCTGCGGTGCAGTTGCTGCCGGTACCGGCCATGACCTTGCAGCGTCCCGCGGCGAGCTGAACGACTTCGCTGATGACCCGTTCGTGTTCATCGTGGGTTAGCGTGGGGGATTCACCCGTGGTTCCGACAGGCACGAGGAACGTTGTGCCGGATCCGATTTGGAACTCGATTTGTTCCTTGAGTTTCGCAACGTCGAGAACACCATCCTTGAACGGTGTGACGATGGCTACCCCGACACCTGCGAAATCACTTCCTTTGCGCTTTTGCATAGCTGACCAGCGTTATTTAGCGACTCGAATTTTGGCTCTTGCAGCAGCCAGCGAACGTTCCCGAGCTGCATACGCTTCGGCAGATAGCGGCTTGACTTCCAACGCCTTCTGCAAGTCTGCTTCGGCCGATGCGCGATCGATCTGGTTGGGCCGCAACAAGCGATCGGTCAGCACATAGACCGATTCCCGTGTGACCTGGACGAATCCTCCGTCCACGTACCAGGTCTCTTCTTTGCCCGAGGTCTTGAGTTTGAGCAAGCCAAAACCCAAGCGGCCCACCATCGGGGCGCGACCTGGCAAGACGCCCAACTCCCCATCGTACATGGGAAGGATCAACGAATCGCAACGCGAATCCAACTCCGTTTTCTCCGGAGTCACGACGACGCAATGTACACCTGATTCCGAGCTCATGATTACTTCTTACCTTGAGCAGCCATCTTCTTGGCTTGCTCTTCCGCTTGTTCGATCGGTCCAACGTACATAAAGGCGGACTCGGGGAGATGGTCCCATTTACCATCGCAGATTTCTTCGAAGCTGCGAATCGTGTCTGGGAGAGTCGTGATTTCGCCGGGCTTGCCAGTAAACACTTCTGCAACCAAGAAGGGCTGGGACAAGAATCGCTCGATCCGACGAGCGCGACGAACGACTGTCTTGTCTTCTTCACTCAATTCGTCCACACCCAAGATCGCGATGATGTCTTGGAGTTCGCGGTATCGCTGCAGAGTACGCTGGACGCGTCGGGCGATGTTGTAGTGCCGCTCACCGACGATCGCAGGGTCAAGGATTCGGGAGTTCGAAGCCAATGGATCGATGGCAGGGTAAATCCCTTTCTCGGAGATCGATCGTTCGAGATAAATGAACGCATCCAACTGACCGAAGGCGGTTGCGGGTGCCGGGTCGGTGGGATCGTCCGCCGGAACGTAAACGGCCTGTACGGAGGTGATCGCCCCGCGTTTGGTCGATGTGATACGTTCTTGAAGGGCACCCATCTCGGTAGCGAGGGTTGGCTGGTAACCCACGGCAGAAGGCATACGACCCAGCAGCGCGGACACTTCAGAACCGGCTTGCGAGAAGCGGAAAATGTTGTCCACGAACAACAGCGTGTCCTTACCGGTCGTATCCCGGAAGTACTCGGCCATGGTCAGTGCGGACAATGCCACTCGCAAACGGGACCCTGGTGGCTCATTCATCTGTCCGAACACCATGCAGGTCTGTTCGATAACCTTGCGTCCTGTCTTGCCGATTTCTGCTTCCTGCATTTCAAGCCAGAGGTCGGTCCCTTCGCGGGTGCGCTCTCCCACACCTGCGAACACGGAGTAACCGCCGTGCGAGCTAGCCACGCGAGCGATGAGCTCTTGAAGGATAACGGTCTTGCCCAATCCTGCACCACCGAACAGTCCGGCTTTACCACCTCGGACGAACGGAGTCAAAAGGTCGATGACTTTGATCCCGGTTTCGAAGATTTCGGTGTTGGTCGACAGTTCCGAGACCGCGGGGGCTTTTCGGTGAATGGGCCATGCGTCGGTAGCCTTGACTTCCCCGCGTTGGTCGATCGGTTCTCCGAGAACATTGAAGACGCGACCGAGGGTGCCTTCGCCGACAGGAACCGAAACAGGCTTGCCGGTATCCACGCAGTCCAGGCCACGCATCAAGCCGTCGGTGCTACCTAGGGCGACGCAGCGAACACGCCCACCACCCAAGTGCTGTTGCACTTCGCCGGTGAGGTTGATCTTCACCCCCTTCTTCTCGCTGACGACCTTGACAGCGTTGTAGATCGGTGGGAGCTGATCCGCGGGGAACTCGGCGTCGAAAGTCGAGCCGATCACCTGATTGATTTGGCCGACCCCTTTGTTGGTGGAAACGCTCATGATTTTCTCTGTTGGTACTGGCTGAACGGTTGTGATTTGCTGAACGATTGGAATAAGGATGGATGGCTGATGTTAGCCCAGGGCTTCGACACCGCCGATGATTTCCATGATTTCTTGAGTAATCTTGCTTTGTCGTGCACGGTTGAAGGTGCGCGAAAGTGACTTGATCAGATCTCCTGCATTTTCGGTGGCGCTCTTCATGGCGACCATACGAGCGATCTGCTCGCTGACAGCAGCATCGAGGAAGCACTTGAAGACTCGGGCCCGGAAGCTCGCAGGGACCACTTCTTCGAGGATGCCTTCGGCCGACGGCAGGAACTCGTAATCGTCTCGAAGCTTGGAGGTGTTCGCTGTTTCGGTTTGCGAGATCTCGATCCCTCCGAAGGGGAGCAAGGTTTCGACAACGGGGAGTTGTTTGGAAATGCTCACGAACTTGGTGTAGGCCACATCGACGCGATCGATTTGTCCCGACACATAGCGCAGGATCAATTCATCAGCGATCTTCGCGACCGCTTCAAAGCTCGGTTGATCTTCGAACTCCGTGTAGGACTTTTCGATGGGGACGTTGGCAAAGCGAAAGGCCGAGATCCCGCGTTTGCCACTCACGGAGGTGGTTCCGGCGTCGGCTTGTTCCTTGATTTCGGCGCGTCGCTGCAACGCAGCTCGAACGATCGAACCGTTGTAGCCACCGCAGAGTCCACGGTTCGCGGTGAGGACCAACATATCGATGGCCTTGATCGAATCGTGGGGCTGCAAGAGGGGATGAGTGACTTCGGTCCCGCTCTTGGCAAGGTCTTGAACAATCTTGGTGATCAGACGGGTGTAGTCCGTCGCAGCAGCCGCACGGTCCATGGCTTTCTTGAATCGCGCGGTTGCGATCAGTTCCATGGTCCGCGTGATCTTGCGAATGTTGCGAACGCTTTTGCGCCGTTTGTCGAGTTGCCGGATGTTGGCCATGCTGGAGTATCCTGAGGATGACCGACTAGCGGAAGGTTGCCTTAAACGCGGTGATCGTCGACTTGATCAATTCTTCGACTTCGCCGGTCAAATCGGCGACGTCGCGAATCTTTTGGAGAACTTCGGGCTTGCGATCGCGAAGGAACGCTAGAAGCCCATCCTCAAACTCGCGCACTTTCGCGACGGGAATGTCATCGAGGTAACCGCGGGTTCCAGCGTACAGACTGACGATTTGTTCGGCCACGTCCATCGGTTGGTATTGAGACTGCTTGAGCAATTCCACCATGCGATAACCACGGTCAAGCTTGGCTTGCGTTGCTGGATCGAGTTCTGTGCCGAGCTGAGCGAATGCTTCCAGCTCACGGAATGCGGCCAAGTCCAATCGCAAACCACCGGCCACCTTCTTCATGGCCTTGATCTGTGCGTTGCCACCGACGCGAGACACCGAAATACCGACGTTCATCGCAGGTCGGATACCGGCAAAGAACAAGTCGGGTTGCAAGTAGATCTGTCCGTCGGTGATCGAGATCACGTTGGTTGGAATGTAGGCCGAGACTTCCCCTTCGAGCGTTTCGATGATTGGCAGGCTCGTCAACGATCCGCCTCCGAGTTCTTTGGAGAGTTTTGCAGAACGCTCCAGCAGACGGCTGTGGCAATAGAACACGTCTCCGGGGAACGCTTCGCGTCCTGGTGGACGGCGCATCAAGAGGCTCAGCTGACGATAGGCGACGGCTTGCTTGCTCAAATCATCATACACGATCAACGCATGCTGGCCGTTGAACATGAAGTGTTCTGCCATAGCGGTCCCGGCATAAGGAGCCACGTATTGCAATGGGGCAGGAGCGCTAGCACCTGAGACGATGACCGTAGTGTAGTCCATCGCGCCGTTCTTCTCGAGCGCGTCAATGATCAGAGCGACCGACGATTCCTTCTGGCCGATGGCGACATAGAAGCATTTCACTCCTTTGCCCTTTTGATTGATGATCGCGTCGATCGCGATGGCGGTCTTGCCTGTCTTGCGGTCACCAATGATCAGTTCGCGCTGTCCGCGACCGATCGGGGTCATCGCGTCGATGGCTTTGATCCCGGTTTGCATGGGCTCGTGGACAGGCTGTCGTTCAGCTACGCCGGTCGCAATGATTTCAACGGGCCGTCGTACCGAGGCGTTAATGGGGCCCTTGCCATCGAGGGGATTGCCCAGGGGATCGAGAACACGTCCGATGACCGCATCTCCGGCAGGAACACTGAGGAGTGTACCGAGAGCTCGCACCTCATCCCCTTCATTGATGCTCAGATAATCACCGAGGATGATGACACCGACGGACTTTTCTTCGAGGTTGAATGCCAAACCGATGACACCGCTTGGGAACTCGACCATCTCACCCGACATGACGCCGGAGAGACCGTAGACGCGGGCGATACCGTCACCGACTTCGAGAACCGTACCAACCTCTCGGACATCGATCTGGCTGCCGAATTGCTCGATCTCTTTTTGAATGACGGCTGCAATTTCATCCGAGTTAAACTTCATTTGATCAACCTCGTCGATATCGATCCGCTTCTGGTCTCAAGCGGTTAAGTTGTTGTAAAAAGTGGTTTGTCTGTGGAACGGTTAACTGGCCTGGAACAAATTGGAAGCAACGGAACGGAGTGCATTTTCGCTTCGCATGCCAACGGTCTTGCGAAGGCTTTGAAGTTGTCCGTCGATACTGCCATCGAACACCGTATCGCCGACGCGGACGACCAATCCGCCGACAATACTGGGATCGATGCGAGTCTCCAACCGGACTTCTTTCTTGAATACTTTCTGAAGTCGATCCACCAAGGCGGCGCGAGCGGCATCGTCGAGCGGTTGAGAGACCGTGACATGGACCTGCATACGACCCGCCATCTCATCACGAAGCTTGCTCGCAGCCTTTTGAATCGCGCGGATGGCATTCAAACGATGGCGGCGGCCAACAACCTTCAAAAAAGTCAGAAGCGTTCCGTGCATCTTCCCGGAGAATATCCGATCCAGGAATTCCCACTTGGTCTCGATCGGCATTTTGGGATTCGAAAGGACCGCTTCAAGCTTTGGGTTGCGATCCAATACATCGTGCACTAACGACTCCAACTGGTCCACCACCGCATCCACTTCCTTATTAGGCGCAGCCGTAGCCAACAGGGCACGTGCGTAAACTTCCCCGACATGCTGTTCTTCGCTGTCGAAGACGGTTGCAATCTTGCTGGTTTGCTCAGCCATACCGGGTTGGATTACTCAAAGGGTGAATGGAACGGGGGATGGTGGGAACGCTTCAGTTGTCGCTAGGCAATCGTCCAAGGGCTTCGTTGATCAGACGCTGATGATCGCCGGCTTGCAATTCGCGACCGATAACCTTGCGCGCCAAACCAAAAGCCAGATCGGTACTCTTGGTAGACAATTCGCTCAATGCGGCTTGTTTTGCTGTTTCGATTTCAGCCTTAGCACGCTCGATGGTTCGGGTAGCGCTCGCCGTTGCATCGGCTTTGATACGCTCTGCAACGCTCTCTGCGTCTCGCTTCGCCTGGTTGACCAGCTCTTGGGCTTGCACGGCAGCGTCCGCAAGTTTCGCTTCATACTCCTTGAGCTTGACGGCTGCTTGCTCCGAAGCCTTTTGCGCATCCTCGATAGCGTTGGCAATCATCGACTCCCGACGAGCCAAGCCTTGGGATATCGGTTTCCAAGCGGCGAAGTACAAGCCTGCGCACAGCAGCAGAAACACCACAACCGTAAAGATGGCCTTGTCGCTTCGGAATTCCAAGAGCGACTCGCTATCGGCGGAAGCAAAACCATTCGCCGGGTCGCTGTGACCACCTCCGCCTTCAAACGCGAAAGCGCTGCCAGCGAAACCAAACAGCATCAACGCCACAAAGAACGACAACAATGTCGGACTGACTTTCAGGTTCATTCCGTGCCTCGATATCGTTAGAGGTTTTTGGTCCTTGACGACACTAGGAGGCGAATGGGTTCTGTTGCGAGCAGACGAACACGGCATAGAAAGCGAGACCCTCGATCAACGCTGCCGCGATAATCATCGCAACTTGAATGACTGTGGCTTGGTCAGGCTGGCGAGCGATCGACTCGACTGCTCCCTTGCCGAGGAAACCAATACCAAGACCGGCGCCGATAACCACAAGCCCTGCGCCGATGGCACCTGGGATGTTTCCGCCCCCCTCAGCAGCAAAAGCTGGTACTGCCATCAACAACATGAAACCGCAAAACATCATACCCAAACGAATAAGATTCATCACTTTACTTAAACTCCTTGAAGTCCAAAAGAACTACGACGTGTGAAAAAAAGGAAGAGGATTGCAATGGCGTAACCTTAACTAGACCAACTAGGTCTAGTGGTGATGCATGGAACTGCCGATGAACATCGCCGCCAGAAATGTGAATACGTATGCTTGCAAGAAGGCAACAAAGACCTCCAAGAAACTTAACAGGGTGGTTCCGATGATCGAGATTCCAGCAACCCCCATCCATGCTCCGGTGTTTAAACCCATGGCTGCTTTCGCACTGATACCGATCCCGAGAATTCCAAGGAGCACCAAGTGGCCGGCGCCCATGTTCATCAACAAACGGACCGAAAGAACAGCATGCTTGATCAATAGCGATATCAATTCAATGAGCCAAAGCGCCGGGACAAGCCAAAACGCGAAATACCAAGGCAAACCCATCGAAGGGACGATATTCTTCAAATAGCCAACCACACCGAGCGCTTGAATACCGACCACGAGACCGACCACAAAGACCATGCCCGCGAGTGCACCTGTCGTTCCCCAAGATGCCGTCGGCGCACCTACCCATGGGATCATCCCCATCAAGTTGCAACCCAGAATGAAGAAGAACATCGTCCACAGGAACGGCATAAACCGATCTGCGTCATGCTCTCCCATAGCGGGAACCACCACATTGTTGCGAACCGCCTGAACGAATCCTTCGAGCAGATTCCACGCCTTGCCTTTGGGTGGCGTGCCCGAATCCACTTTCTTTGCCAGCCAGCGGAAGGCAACAA
Source organism: Pirellula sp. (assembly GCA_025459275.1). Taxonomy (GTDB): domain Bacteria; phylum Planctomycetota; class Planctomycetia; order Pirellulales; family Pirellulaceae; genus JBKCUI01. The sequence continues at coordinate 90 of JALOQW010000126.1, read as the reverse complement.
ACAGAAGAACCGCGACCGCGACTTCGATAATCATGTAACGCGAAATGCAAAACCCGGACTCAGGTTCGTGAGCGTTTCGCCCGGACGGGC
>JALOQW010000125.1 GCA_025459275.1 Pirellula sp. | reverse complement strand
TTGATGCCGACCAATCTAATTGACAACCAAAGCGCGAGGTATTCCATGGCGACGCTTGAGCGAAGGGAGTTTGGTTCAATTGGGTTATGGGGTCCATCAGCGGCGCATTTGCACCGCAGAGACGGACGCCACCAGCGCCATCGCAGAATCGATCGCTCAGGACAAAGATATCACGCGCATGTTGTTGCGTTCGATTGGAGTTCCGACTCCGGAAGGGCGTCCAGTAGAGAATGCCGAAGACGCATGGGAAGCGGCCGAGGACATCGGATTGCCAGTCGTCGTCAAGCCGCAGTATGGCAATCACGGTCGGGGCGTCGCCACCAATTTGCAATCGAAAGAACAAGTCATTGCAGCCTATCATGCAGCCCGCGAGGAAGGACGTTCGATCGTCGTGGAACGGCATGCGCCTGGAGATGACTATCGGATGTTGGTGATCGGTGGCAAGTTGGTTGCAGCTGCACGAAGAGAGCCCGCACATGTGATCGGCGACGGACAATCGACGGTTCAGCAGTTGATTGATAAAGTCAACGAGGATCCACGCCGAAGCGATGGGCACGCAACGTCCCTGAGTTTGATCAAGATCGATGCTGTTGCACTAGGCGTTCTCTTGGAGCAAGGCATGACCCCGGATACGATTCCTGCGGTCGGCAAGAAAGTCTTGATCCGACGCAACGCCAATTTGAGCACAGGTGGCACTGCCACCGATGTCACCGACATGGTGCATCCCGATGTGGCTCGGCATGCGATTGAAGCCGCCCGAATCGTTGGCTTGGACATCGCCGGTGTCGATATCGTAGCCCAGGACATCGCGCAACCATTGCAGGGTCAGCGAGGGGTCATCGTCGAAGTCAACGCGGGTCCAGGACTGCGGATGCACCTGGAACCATCAGCCGGCTCGCCACGACCAGTTGGTGAAGCGATCATCGATATGATGTTCCCGGAAGGACAAAATGGTCGCATTCCAATCGTGAGCGTCACCGGAGTCAACGGAAAGACCACGGTGACACGTTTGATCGCACACATGATCGCCAACACTGGCAAGAAAGTTGGAATGACTTGCACCGACGGGATCTATGTCGGTGGCCGGCGCATTGACTCCGGAGACTGTAGCGGTCCACAAAGCGCTCGATCGGTTCTGATGAACCCCTTTGTCGAAGCGGCCGTGCTTGAGACAGCCCGCGGTGGTATTTTGCGCGAAGGTCTGGGATTCGATTGCTGTGACGTCGGTATTGTGACGAACGTCGGAGAAGGGGATCACCTCGGATTGTCCGATGTCGAGACCGTTGAGCAGCTCGCAGTCGTCAAACGCTGTGTCATCGAAGGTGTCCACAAGCAGGGCTTCGGTGTCTTGAAAGCCGATGATCCATTGACCGCAGCCATGGCGGAACGTTGCAAAGGAAGGGTGATCTTCTTCGCGATCCATGAGAGCGATCCGGTCTTGCTAGCCCATCGTCAAAAGGGTGAGCGAGTGGTTTTCGTGCGCGATGGCATCATCGTCATGGCCGAAGGAGAACAAGAGACGGGCGTTACCAGCGTTAATCAGATTCCGTTGACTCACAACGGCCGCATCCGTTTTCAGGTCGAGAATGTGATGGCCGCTGTTGCTGCGTGCTGGGGAGTCGGCATGCCGGTTCCTCAAATCGTATCCGGACTCGAGTCGTTCTCAGCCCATATGGACAAAGTGCCAGGCCGTTTCAATTTGTTGGAAGTGCATGGCGCGACTGTCATCGCGGATTACGGTCACAACGCCTCGAGTTTGCTGGCCGTCATCGATGCATTGAGTCAGTTCCCGCAAGGGCATCGGACTGTTGTCTACTCGGCAGCGGGCGATCGCAGGGATGTTGACATGATCCGCCAAGGCGAAATCCTCGCCGATCATTTTGACCGCATCATCCTTTATGAAGACCAGTACACACGCGGGCGCCAACCTGGAGAGATCGCAGCGATGTTCAAACAAGGTATCGATCGCGGTCGACGCGCACGAGAGGTCTACGACGTTGTCGGTTGGGAGAACGCCGTCGATCGCGCCTTGAAACTGATCAAACCTGGTGACTTGATGCTCCTCCAAGCCGATACCATTGATGCGACCGTACAGTATCTGCAACGCGCCATGGAGCATGAAAACCTTGGTCGCGAGATCGATCTGAACGCGGCATTGCAAACCAAGGACGATACCGCTAAATCCCCGGTTGCCTCCAACAAGTCGGTCGCCGTTGGCCAAACCAAGACCTAGGTCAAACCACGGGGCCTAATCGGCAAGAAACGCCAAGGTTGTGAGAAGGTCCGATGAATCAACCTTTTCACACCCTGGTTTCTGACCTATAGTGCAAGCGTGCGAATTGGAAATGATTCGCACACTATGCCTCCGATCGTTTTTCCGGCTGAGGGACCATCACTTTGCGTTGGCCCAGATCATTACGGCGAGTGCAGTAGCACGCTCGATCTGCGCCAGTCTCGCAGCGGCTCCGTGTCGTGCCGCAGACGGTCGGAGGATTTTTTCTTTCTGGGTCGCGCGCGGTGGGTGCGAACCCGCAACCCCGTTCAACGAACCGACCTAACGTAGTGGATCTTGCCAAAGATCCTTGAGCACTTGAACCAAGTCGCAACGTTAGCGATGGTCAGATGTTCTGCGTCTTCTGCGGCGTCTACGATGGGAAGACCGCGAGGAATCATACCGCGAGTAGCCGTGTCGTGAATAGCTGCGACTCGAATGCGTTGATTCGGAACCTGGATAGCCCATGCGCGCTAATCGCTGTTGTTCCTGGTGCTTCCATTTCTGATGGAACGCATACCATGCGATTCAGGGGCCCCAGACCACTAGCAAGATGAACAGAAACAGTTCTACGGAATCCCAAACGGCGTGCATGGAAGTGATTATGCATCATTCCGCGACGGGACGTACAATAACTTTCATCGCTCCTTTTTCACCCCCGTATAAACGGTTGAACCATTCGGGGGCTTCTTCCAGGCTGGCGCGGGCCGTGATCAAAGGATCGACCTGAATCGCACCAGAAGCCAGGAGCTCGATGCATTGAGGGATTTCCCCGTTGGATGCGCAGGAGCCGAAGACCGACAGCTCTCGGGTGACGACGATTTGAAGGGGGAGTTCGACTTTTGGGGTGAGATTTCCCACCAGAGTCACCGATCCACCGCGGCGGACGACTTCGAAGCAGGTTTGGACTGGTTTGTTCGCACCTACCACTTCCATGGCGGCATCAGCGCCACGTCCGGCGGTCCATTCCAACACTTGCTGCACAGGATCGCTATGCCGGGCGTTGACGGTGTGCGTTGCTCCCAGCTTTCGGGCGAGCGTCAACTTCTCATCTTCCAGATCCACCGCAATGACCTTGGCGAATCCTGCCAATCGCAAGGTCTGAACACACAGTAGACCTATCATGCCGGCTCCGACAACCACCACAGAACCACCTAACGAGCGAGGGGTGCGGTTGGTTGCATGAACTGCAATCGAGACTGCTTCAATCATGGCTGCATGTTCAAACGACAGTGAGTCAGGAATGGAGTAGGCAATGTTCTGAGGAACGGCGACAAACTCGGCGAAGGCTCCTTGGCGACGAAACTCCTGGCAGGAAACGCCAAGGACCTGGCGTTTTTCGCAAAGATTGATCGAGCCGGCTCGGCAAAAATGGCATTCTCCACACGAGACCGTCGAGTCGAACGTGACTCGCTCTCCCACTCGAAAGCGGGTGACCTCACTCCCAACGGCCACCACAACACCTGCCGCTTCGTGACCCATAACCAAAGGGGGGATGCGCCGCCCGGAGCTGCCGTCGTATCCGTGGATATCGCTCCCGCAGATGCCGCACGCACGAACCGAGACCAAGAGATCTTTCGCACCGATCTCGGGTTTCGGGAGTTCTGTTACCTGTAGTTTTTTGAGGTCGGTTAAGAGTAGAGCTTTCACGCAATCAATCCTCGTCGGCGAGTATTTTGGGAGGTATCTGGAGGCGGCAAGCATCCTTCAACCTGTTTTTGCAGAAATGGGCTACAATCCTGGCATGGGGTTCGGTAGTCTTTTCCTTTTCCATTCCGGATGTCTGCCTTCGAATTGTACTCGATTTGTTCAGCCATTCAGCACGCATCCCACCTGTCCCTGCCAAGGATCCATGCTTCCATGAAATCTGTTTTCTCCTACCAGTCGCTGGCCGTCGTCGTTCTCGCGTTGATTTGTAGTGACGCGTCCGCTCAAGAGACCCTGCAAGTCAGGCCCCCCCTTCCGAACATTCCCGGAGTGAAGGACCCGATCAGTTACGCATTGGGTTTCAAAGTGGGGTCGGACATGAGCGGAGCTTCGTTGCAAGCATCGGACTTTGATATCGAACAATTCACCAACGGTTTCTTGGATGGATTGGCCAGGCAAGAAAAGATGACACCGGATCAACTTCGAGCCTGCTTCATGTCGCTCGAGGAAAAGATCCAGAAGAAGATGATCGAACTCGGCCGCAAGAATCTGGAAAAGGCCAATGAGTTCCTCAAAACGAACAAAGAAAAGGATGGTATCCAGTCCACCAAATCGGGCTTGCAGTATCAAGTTCTCAAGGCGGGTAGTGGAAAAACTCCCACCGTCACCAGCAAGGTCAAAGTCCACTACGAAGGCAAACTTCTCGATGGCACGATCTTTGACAGCTCCATCAAGCGTGGCGAACCGATCGAGTTCCCTGTCAACGGTGTGATCTCCGGTTGGACCGAAGCCCTTCAACGGATGAAGGTCGGCGACAAATGGCGATTGTTCATTCCACCAGGACTCGCTTACGGCGAGAATGGTTCGCCACCCGCCATCGGCCCCAATGAACTGCTCACGTTCGAAGTTGAATTGCTGGACGTGAAGTAATAGCTCGCTCGGTTGAGAACGTCATGGAACGTGTCGCTTCCCTTGATTCGTTGAGGAACCTTTGTCGCCCTGCCGGTCAGGAGCACCTGCTGGCTCATTGGGACAGGTTGACCGAGCCCCAACAAAAGCAACTCGCATCACAAATCGATTCGGTCGATTTCGGCTTGGTCACTGGGTTGGCTGCAGGGGAAGGATTTGCAAGCGAGGCGGCTGAAATCGCAAACCGAGCGGAACCACCAGAAGCCGTTCCGCTCGGGAGCCACTATCGAGGGTTCTCCCCTCAAGACGCGTTAGAGGAAGGCAACCGCATCATCGCCGCAGGCAAGGTCGCCATGATCTTGGTCGCTGGCGGTCAAGGGACCCGTCTTGGCTTCGATCAGCCCAAAGGAATGTTTCCGATTGGGCCAGTGTCGGGTCGCACCTTGTTCGAAATGCACGTGGACTCCCTGAAGGGTGCCATGAAGAGGTTTGGTGTTTCGATCCCGCTATTGATCATGACCAGCCCGGCCACCGATGCGTTGACTCGGAAGTACTTTGAGGAAAACGATCGACTCGGCCTTAGAGAAGACGAGTTGATTCTGTTTCAGCAAGGAACGATGCCAGCCATCGACGCAGCAACGGGGCGCATCTTGATGGACTCACCGTTCGAATTGGCACTCAGCCCCGATGGCCACGGTGGGATCGTCTCCGCCCTCGTGAAAAGCGGGGTCATGGAAACCATGCGATCGCGTGGCATCGAAGTTCTTTTTTATGCCCAGGTCGACAACCCGCTCGTTCGTGCCTGCGATCCGATCCTCATTGGTTACCATCGTTTGGCCGAATCGCAAATGACAACACAGGTGGTTCGTAAACGGTTTGCCAAGGAACGGGTTGGAAACGTCGTGCAAATCGATGGCCGGACTCACATCATCGAGTACAGCGACCTTCCCGATGCACTGGCTGAACAGACCTTGCCTGATGGATCTCTGAAGCTCTGGGCAGGGAACATTGCCGTTCACGTCTTTGACCGGGCGTTTCTCGAGCAAGCGGCCTGCGATGCAGAAGCTCTCCCATTTCATCGCGCCCTCAAGTCGGTTCCGTATGTTGATTCGGAAGGCAATCGCCACAAGCCGGCGACGCCAAATGCGGTCAAAATGGAACGCTTTGTGTTCGATCTTCTCCCGAGAGCCAGGCGAACTTTGGTGGTCGAAGGGGATGCTGCGGAGGTTTTTGCCCCCGTGAAGAACGCTGAAGGGTCTGCAACCGACACTCCTACGACTTCACGTCAAGCGATTTCCAAATTGCACGGCACTTGGCTTGAGCAAGCGGGTTGGAAGGTAGAGGAAGGGGTTCAAGTCGAGATCCATCCACTCTGGGCTTGGGATGCTGTCGAAGTGCGCGACAAAATCCAAGGCCAGGGTGTTGTCTTGGCCGATACCTACTTTACTTGATCGCATGATTGACCAAAACCACATCGAAAGATTCAGGAGCGCGCGAACTTATGCTTCATGCCGTCATCATGGCCGGTGGGTCCGGTACGCGATTTTGGCCTGCGAGTCGGCAGATCAAGCCCAAGCAACTCCTGAAAATGGGTGGGCCGCGATCGATGCTGCAGACCACGTTCGATCGATTGACAGGCCTGGTTTCCAGCGAACAGGTGCTGGTCGCGACGAATGAACAGCTTTCCGAAGCGGTCGTTACGCAACTGCCGCAACTCCCCATCGAGCATATCATCGGGGAACCCTTCAAACGGGACACCGCACCCTGCATCGGTGTGGCCGCCTCCTTGGTTCGCGCAGCAGATGCAGACGGCATGATGATTGTGATGCCATCCGACCATGTGATCGAACCCAAGTCGGAGTTTCACCGGGCCATTCGAGCCGGTGTCCAGCTGATCCAAGAGGATCCTAAGAAAATCGTTACTTTCGGGATAAGGCCCAGCTATCCAGCGGAATCATTCGGGTACATCCAGCGAGGCAATCCCCTGTCGGCAACTCCAGGGGTGGCTGCTTTCGAAGTTGAGTGCTTTCGAGAAAAGCCCGACCGAGCCACCGCGGAAGCCTACATGCGGGCCGGCTCCTTCTATTGGAATAGCGGCATCTTCTTGTGGAAGGCGCAGACCATCCTCGATGCCCTCGCTGAGTTTGAACCGGAGATCGCTCAAGCCATCGAACGCATCGCTGCATCGATCGGGACCCCAGACTTTCAACGGTCCTTTGTTGAACATTTCGAGCCTATTAAGGGCAAGTCGATCGACTTTGCGGTCATGGAACGGTATTCCAATGTGGCTGTGATTGAAGCTCCATTCAGTTGGGATGATGTGGGGAGTTGGCAAGCGATGGCCCGACTCATCCAACCCGACGAGCATGGCAATGCGGTCGAAGGTCCTTACTTGGGAATCGAATCCAACGACATGATCGTGCGGACCGAAGAGGATCACTTGATCGTGACCATCGGGATGTCCAATACGATCGTCGTTCACACGCCCGATGCGACCTTGGTTGCCCCCAAGTCCGAAGAGGAACGTGTTCGCGAAGTGGTCAAGCAACTGACCGAACTCGGATACCAGCAGTATCTGTAGCGATCCATGGAGATAAAATCGCTGCGGTTTTTCTGCTCAGATTGCACGTGGAAGAACAATCGGTCTGTTGAACGAAGGTCCTTGTCACCTATATTTAATACAGAGTGAATGAAGTTTTCGCACCGAATAGGATGTGCGAGAGATCGGGAGGTAGGGGTGGCAAAAATCAGTGTCGCAGGCATCGCAGCTGATGAAGTATTGAACTGCTTGCCCGAAGGGGTTGCGGTCCTCGGATCCGATATGTCCATTATTTGGACGAACCAGTGCTTTCGCGATTGGTTCGGCGGTGTGGATCGAACCGGAGAAGACTTCTATTCGGCGGTTGGCAATCCTGAGATCCAAGGTGCCGGCAAGTGCCCTCTGAAGTCAAGCTCCATGAGCGGCCGCAAGTACAGCGCCCGTCTAAAGCGAGACAATCCATCGGGATCACCTGCTTACTATCATGTTCACTCCGTTTGCTTGAAGAGTGACGAGCCAACGCGTGCCCTTGCCGATGGTACGACCAACGCAACCGCGACGGACAAGAGCCGCATCGTGGTGACGCTGAGCGACATCACGGAAGAAGTGCTCCAAGAACAGAAACTCGCGGCCATTCATCAGGCCGGTGCCAAGCTCACCGATCTCAAGCCAGATGAGATCTTCGCCATGGACGTCGATCAACGGATCGACTTGCTCAAGGACAACATACGGCACTACACCCAAGATCTGCTTAACGTCAACGTCATCGAGATCCGCCTGCTGGAACAATCCTCTGGCAATCTGATTCCCCTCTTGTCGGTAGGTATCGACCAGACCGCTGCCGATCGCCGCTTGATGGCCAGCCCCAAAGGGCATGGGGTGACAGGTTACGTTGCAGCGCACGGCGTAAGCTATCTCTGCCGCGACACAACCGTGGATCCAATGTACCTGGAGGCATTCAAAGGTGCCCGCAGTTCTCTGACCGTTCCAATCCTGTTGCATGACGAAGTGATTGGCACTATCAACGTCGAGAGTCCAAACCTCGATGCGTTCAGCGAAAGCGACCAACAGTTTTTGGAGATCTTCGCTCGCGATGTCGCCGTTGCTCTGAATACTCTGGAACTCCTCGTTGCTCAACGAACCAACGCGGCCCAGCAGAGTTGCGAAGCCATCCACGCAGCCGTTGCCTTGCCGCTGGATGACCTGTTGCTCGACGCGGTCCACTTGATGGAGAAATACATCGGTCACGACACGGAGACCGTGGCTCGATTGCGTGGAGTGTTGAGCAAGGCCCGGAACATCAAGAAGTCGATTCAACGCATCGGTCAAACCCTGGCTCCTACCGACGTCAGTCCTGCGGGCATCGGATTGGAATCGCATCCTAAGTTGATGGGCAAACGGATTCTGGTGGTCGATCCCGACGAAAATGTTCGGAACGATGCTCATAGTTTGCTCGAGCGTTATGGATGCATCGTGGAAACCGCACTCGACGGCGACCAGGCGGTGTCGATGGTCCGCAATTGCAGCGACGAACAATACGATGTCATCATTTCCGACATTCGCCTGCCGGATTACTCCGGTTATCAATTGATGCTCCGTTTGCAGAAGTTGATGGATCATGTTCCAATGGCGCTAATGACCGGTTTTGGCTACGACCCCGGCCATTCCATCGTGAAGGCGAGACAAGCCGGACTGCATCGGAAAGCAATCCTCTACAAGCCCTTTCGCCTCGACCAGCTGCTTGGGGTCACCGAAACGCTGCTTGATTATCGTCCAGGCCAGAATCCCGATGCGGATGAATCGGTTTGAGCACCGCGGCTTGGGTTCGATTGTTTCTTCTGGTGGCGTTGGCCATCGGCCACGTTAGTCTGTGGATTTGGCTATTCAATCGAGTCAACGCGCTGGGACTTGAACGGAAGACCATCAAGCGTCTCGAGAAATCCGTTGTCTTGTTGTGCCTTGTCCTGCCATTCGTCTTCGGGTTCCTGGAGTGGCGACTGGGATTCTGGGGGAACTCCTGGCAGCAAGCCTGGCAATTGTTGCAAGAGCCCAGTTTCTACAAGCGAGGTTCGATCGCAACCTTGGTGTACTTCGGACTCGTGTTGGGCTTTCTGGTGTGGATCGGGCCAAGGTGGCTGGCGCATCGTCCGATCTTTACCATCGCGAAAGACCGATATCGGATCGAAGACCGTCAAGTCGAGAAACATCTGCATCGAAAGAATCCTAGGTGGGTAACCGGTGCCAAGACGCGATATTCGCTTGCCATTCCAGGGAACGAGATCCTCAGTCTGGAAATGAATCGCAAGCGAATTCATCTCGATGGCGTTGCTCCGTCACGTGGCGGCGATGCTGGCCGAGGACGGCTGGCGGGCCTCGAACATCGACTGTGCGGTGGTGTGCGAACACCCGAAGATCGCCCCGTACCGTGACGAGATGCAGCGCAACCTCACCGCCGCGGTCGGCGCACCCGTCACCGTGAAGGGCAACCGTGCCGAGCAACTCGGCGCGATCGGGCGAGCCGAGGGTGTCGTGTGTTTCGCCACGGCGTTGATCCATCGCGCCGCAGGGGCGCCGAGGACGTCGTGAGCGGCCGTCCGCCCTCGGGGCGACGCGGGCCGTCAGGGCGCAAGCCTCCAGGTGCGAAGCCGCCGCCACGGCGCGGTGCCGGCCCGAAGTCCGGTGGCCCGAAGTCCGGTGGCGGAGCGAAGCCCGGTGGCGGCGCGCGGTCGGGTGGTGGCCAGAAGTCCGGTGCCGGCAGGGGCCGTGGCCTGACCGGCAGCGCGCCGGCGGGTGGCTCGAAGGGGCTCGGTGGACGTCAGGTCGAGGGTCGTCAGGCCGTGCGCGAGCTGTTGATCGCCGAGCGGCGCAAGGTCCACGAGGTCTGGATCAGCGCCGAACTCGAGGGTGATCCCGGCGTGGCCGACATCGTCGAGATCGCG
>JALOQW010000487.1 GCA_025459275.1 Pirellula sp. | reverse complement strand
CGATCGATTCGGAGGGATGGGTTTATTTTGGACTCGGTACTGCGAACTATGCCAATGCGTATCTGGTCGACGATAAGGGGCAGTCGAAGTATGAACTGAAGAGCGATCGAGGAACCATCCAGCGGGTGTCACCGGACTTTACCCAACGCGAAACCGTATGCACTGGTATTCGCTTTCCCATCGGCTTGGCATTCCATGCGTCGGGGGACCTCTTTTGCACGGATCAAGAAGGAGCGACCTGGTTGCCCAATGGCAATCCGTTTGACGAGCTGCTTCACATTCGCTCTGGGAAGCATTACGGTTTCCCGCCAAGGCATCCGAAACACAACCCATCGGTGATCGACGAGCCTTCGGTGTTCGATTATGGCCCTCAACATCAATCCACCTGTGGAATGTTCTTCAATGCATCGGCCGAAGACTCGTATCACGTCGGTCCTAGCTATTGGTCGGGAGACGCCATCGTGTGTGGCGAGTCGCGAGGCAAGCTGTGGCGAACCTCCTTGATGAAGACCGAGCAAGGCTACGTGGCTCAAAATCAATTGATCGCTTGTTTGCAGATGCTGACGGTTGATGCCTGCCCAACCCCCGATGGTGCGATGGTGGTTGCATGCCACAGCGGTCCACCCGATTGGGGAACCGGTCCCGCAGGTATTGGAGAGCTGTTCAAGATTCGCTCCATCAAACACCCTGAATCGATCGCACGCCCCGTCTCCGCCTGGTTTTCCTCCCCGGGTGAGATCATCGTTGCCTTGGATGCTCCGTTCGATGTGGAGCATCTCAAGTCGTGGGACAAGGCCGTCGATGTCTATGCGGGTCCGAACGTTCGAGCAGGAGATCGCTACGAGAACTTGATTCCGCCTTATGCTGTTGTGAAAGCTCAGAGCGTGATGCCTCGCCGCCGAGTGCCCGTGACGAGCCTTGGGATCTCGCCAGACCGTCGCAACTTGATCGTACGTATCCCTCCTCAGGCGACTCACGAGTCCTACGCCGTTCGCTTACCGACTTCTTTCTCCTCGGTCGGCCGAGGTCTCGAACAACGCCCGGAGATGGAGGTCGATGTCACACCGTCGGGTGTTCTGGCGGAATGGATCGCACGGGATGATCCGGAGTTGTCATGGTCGGGGACTCTGCCGCATTGGAACTTGGATGTGTCTCGCGCGTTTACGCAAGGGAGTTCCGATCACGATCGACTTTGGGAGCTCCTTAAGCAGCAGGGCACACTCCAATTACTGACGATACTCGACGCTTCGGATGTGCTGCGGCCCAAGGTTCAAATCGGAGCCGTGATTGATTACGAATGGCCTGTCGAGCAAGTCACGGTCTCTCTCCTAGGTCCGGTTGAGAAATACGACATCATCGGACTTCAAGGGAAGCCTCCCTCAGTACATGCCGCAGGCAATGCCTCGTTGCATTCACCAGTCCAAGTAATGCTTGAATCGTTGGAGGGGAGAGGGCCTCTGGTCGAATTCAAAGCAACCTACCGTCTTGAGGGCTCGGCAACCGGCACTCCCGGTATCTCGATAGCCACGCAAGAAGACCCCGAGCAACGGGCGATTCCACTGCATCGTTTCCATCTCCCAGGGTTTGAACAAACCGATGCACCGAAGCTGGAGTCGGAATTGGCGATGCCCAAGGAGTTGGAGGGAGGGAACTGGGGAAGAGGCAGAAGGATTTTTCTCGGAGCCAAGGCCAAATGTTCGGCATGCCATCGAGAACCGGGCTTTGGAGCGACGCTCATCGGCCCTGATTTGTCGAATTTGATTCATCGCGATTACGCTTCCGTGTTGCGAGATATTACGCACCCCAGCTATGCCATCAATCCGGAGTTCATAGGGCAGAAGATCCGAATGAATGACGGCACCGTGCTCACTGGAGTGTTGCGCGAGCAAGAAGGAGAATTGCTCCTGGGAGATGCCGAAGGGAAGACACAAATTCTGGCACGAGAATCGATTGAGGAAATGAGCCCATCGGCGACATCGACCATGCCGACTGGATTGCTTGATTCTCTGTCGGAGCAGGAACGCAAGGACTTGCTGACCTACCTTCTTCGCCCCGCTCCCAGCATGCCATTGGAGCGGCCCAATCCTTCCCCGCCGATGCGGACCGCGGCGGAAGTAGCCGACGTCTTGGCTGGATCAACGGTATCATCGGAACCGTATCGGCCGATGAAGATTGTTCTTGTTGCGGGTCCGAAGGATCATGGACCGAATGAGCATGATTATCCCGCATGGTTGATTCAATGGGGACAGCTATTGGCTGCAGCAGAGCAAGTAACCGTCGAGGCCGCATGGGAGTTTCCAGATGCTAAGCAACTGGAAGATGCAGACGCACTCATCTTCTTTCAAAAGGGAAGCTGGAACGCCGAACGTGCTCGAGCGATGGACACTTTCTTTCAACGAGGTGGTGGCGCCCTCTATCTGCATTGGGCCGTCAATGGGGATGATGAAGTTCAGGGATTTGCGGATCGCATCGGACTTGCTTCGTGGGGAGGGCGTATTCACTATCGACATGGTCCATTGACGATGAAGGTCCACAACACCGACCACCCGATCCTTCGCAACATCAAAGATTTTGAATTGCTCGATGAAAGTTATTGGTTACTGACTGGTAGCGAAAAGGAGATCACCGTTCTCGCGACGAGTGACGAGGAAGGGGCACCACGGCCGCAGCTCTGGACGTATGAGCGACACGCCGGCCGTGTGTTCGTCAGCATCCCTGGTCACTATAGCTGGACGTTCGATGACCCTATTTTCCGAACGGTCGTGTTGCGAGGCATTGCGTGGATCTCGAAGGAACCGATCGATCGATTCAACGATCTGGTCCCTTTAGGGGCCCGCATTTCAAAGTAGTAAGTTCCTGCCAGGGAACGATTTACGCTTCTTCGTTGACAGATCGTGACAATGCAAGTAGCGTCAATAGTCTTCGTTGAGACCGCAAAGCGGGACGAAACACCTTGAGATCTGCACCCTCCAAACGATTTCCCGAATGAGTCTTTCAACGTTTTCGTGGGCCATGAGCCGTCCGCATCCTGATCCATTGCCCATCGCACCAATTCTGGAAATGGGTTCCGGAGATCGTTCGGTTCTGTTTCTGCATGGCTTATTCGGATCGCCAGCGCATTGGACGTCGATCATGGAGGGGTTGCAAGAAGAATATCGCTTGATTGCTCCGCAACTTCCTATCGATCGTGCCCAGAACCGCAGGCAAGAGGGAGTGAAATCCATTTCCGAATTGACCGACATGGTGGAAGCAACGATCGATCACATGGGCCTCGAACGCTTTGTCCTGTGCGGCAATTCGCTCGGAGGTCTGATCGCGATTGATTTGGCATTGCGCCACCCGGATCGAGTCATGGCCCTCGTTCTTGCGGGTTCTGCAGGCTT
>JALOQW010000486.1 GCA_025459275.1 Pirellula sp. | reverse complement strand
TTCGAGATCCGCCCCAAGGTCCTCAGGACCAGCTCTCTGGAACCTGAGTCGACAATGCCGCCCGGGACCTCCAAGTTCTGTGCAACGATGGCTTGGCGGACTTCTTCGACCGTGATCCCGTAAGCACGAAGCCGGTCCGTATCGACTCGAACATTGATTGCGCGACTTCGCCCCCCTGTCAAGAAGACGTTGCCGACCCCTGGAACGGTTTGAAGCAACTCTTGAACCTGCCTCTTGGCAATTTCTGTGACTTCGCGAATATCTCGATTCCCGGAGACACCCAACGTAATGATGGGGGCCGCATCAAGATCAAACTTGTTCACTAGCGGTGTATCCATACCCTCAGGCAATTGCCGCTGGATCGATGAGATTTTGTCGCGAGCCTCTTGAGCTCCTACATCACCATTTTTCTCGAGCTGAAATCGAACGACGATTGTCGATGTTCCTTCGCGTGTCGTTGATCGCAATTCATCGATTCCGGAGATCGTATTGATCGCTTCTTCCAAAGGCTTTGTCACCGTTGACTCCATCTCTTCGGCACTGGCACCCGGAAGCGCCGCAGAGATTGAGATGACCGGAAAGTCGACTTTTGGGAACAGGTCGACTCCCAGTTCGTTGTAAGACACGATCCCCAATACCACGGGAATGGCCACCAACACCCATGTGAAGACGGGACGACGTATGCAGAACTCGGACATACTCACGATCGATCCGTTTCGCGAAGAGTAACGGGTATGCCTTCGGAGAGGTTCTTCTGTCCGCTGGTGATGACGAGATCATCCTCCTTCAATTCTGGCTCAAGCACTTCAACCCAACCCGCTTGTTGTTCGCCAAGGGTTACTGGATGCTCGCGCGCTACCCCTTGATCCAACACGAAGATCTTCTGCACGCCTGCCAAGGAATAGACGCACTCCTGGGGAATGGTCTTTGCATGGGCGACTTGTTCCACTTGGATCGCAGCCTTGGCGAACCCCCCTGGTTTCACGAGGCCATCCGTGTTGGGTACCTCAACTTCCACCATCAAAGTTCGAGTGGTTCGGTCAATCGAAGGCGCGATTTTGTCAACAGTTCCTGGAATGGATTTCGATAGCGAGCTGGGGGCAACATCGACGTGCTGCCCAACACGAACAGAACTGGCCAATGTTTCAGGGACCGAAAGGCGAAGTTTGAGGGTCTTTCCAAGGACAAGACGAAAGACTTCTGTACCTGGACGAATAAGACTTCCCTCGGCAACCATCCGTTCGGCGACAATGTAACTGGATGCGGATCCGGTATCAGAGATCGTTGGGAATGGAACGCGAATTTCGCAATCGCTAAGTCGTTGCCGAGCAATCGCGAGGTCCGTCGCTCGCAATCTTGCGGTTGCAGCGGCAGACTTTGCCTGCAACTGTTGATTCGTCCACTCGATCTGCAGCACCTGTGCATCCGATCTGGCTTGTTCGTAGTCATCAACGCTGATCGACTGCGTTCCTCGAAGCGGTTCCATCCGATTCAACCGAGCCAGTGCAAGTTCATACTTGAGTCGTGCGGATTCGACGGTAGGCAGCTTGGAAATATCGGCGTCTTCCTCAGGCACCTTTTCGAACCCCCACTTTGCCAACTCGGTCTGCAATTGCCGATCCGCTTGCTGAACTGCGAGGTTGGCATCCGTATCGTCTAGTCGCAAGAGAACGTCGCCAGGCATGACGGTATCCGAAACATCATGGCAAATCTCTTTGACCCGTCCTTCCAGTTTGGAGCTCATGGCAACTTCTTCGAAGGCATGCAACGTGCCTACCGCCTGGACCGTGCGAGTGACGTTTCGAAGCGTCACCGGAGCTGCCGTAACAACCACAGCGTCGGCATTTGTAGATGCCAATCGAATCTGCTCGGGCAGCGAGAGGCGATCCCCACTCGATGACTCACCGTGAAACAATAAGCCTCGCATCAAGAATCCACCAAGGGCCGCTGCTCCGATCCCAATCCAGAACTTCCAGTGACTTCTTGAAGCACCGTGGGTCGGAACGATGATCTCGCTCTGCTCGGGGACTTTGCCTGGTCGATGGATAGATTCATCGTGCAATTCCATTCCGACTCCAGGGTGAGGCGGCGCAGCAGACTTCGTATGGATAGGGGTTTGGGTCGTCATCGGTATCTCAAGCGACATCGTGTTGTGATAGAGACTGTACTTGCTTCCAACCCTCGCGTGCGATTTTGCGGAAAAGGACCAAGAGGATTTCTTGCTCGTCCTCGGTTAGTGCAGACAAAAGAGCTCGGTGGAAATGCAATCGGCCGGCAGAAAACAGATCGAAGATCTTTCGGCCTTCAGGGGTCAGGCCCACGTTCACCACTCGCCGATCGACCTCCGATCGGACGCGCACCACCAATTGTTTCGCCTCCAACTGATCGATCACCGAAGTCATCGAATTGACGGCGAGACCTAAATGCTCGGCCAACACCCGCATCATCTGCGGACCATTCTCCCCAAGCGCTTCGAGGACCTTTAAGTCCTGCAAGCCGAGATTCCCCTGGCCCCCGGCCGCCGCATCGTGGAGGTGCTGAAACTGCTTGAGAATTTCTCGAACTATCTCCCCGAAGTCGATAGCCCGCTGCTGTAACCGATCCATATTACCCCTGATCGCCGAATGGTTCGAATGCCGAACTATTCCATGATAGGATAATCGAAATGGAGAATCAACCCAATTTCGATCGGCAACATGCAATTAACACATGCTCCGCGCATTCCCTCGATCGTCGAGAATTGGCCCACGACGAACGGCTAGGCGCAAGCCCAATGGCACTTACTTTACAGATCGGTTCAGGCGCAGCAGTCCCGTTTCATTCGAGCCATCGCTGGTTTTCTGAATCGCAACCCTCAAGGAGCTTAGCGTCGCAGGGTTGTCGGCTGGTCGGCTGTCCTCTTGTCTTCAGGTACATAGCCGAGATAGCACATCAGGTCTCGGATTTCGGTGGGAGACAATTCGTCCAACAGCCCTGCGGGCATGGCCGATACCTTGCTCGGAGCAAGCTCTTCGATTTCCTCGTCAGGGATCATGAACTCCTTGTTCTCGTTGACGCGAACAGCGATCCCTTTGCTCGTCTTGACCACGACTCCGGTGTAGATCTCCCCATTCTTTGTAATGACCTTCTTCGTCGCATATTGATCGCTGATCACATGCGATGGGAACAGGATAGACTCAAGTACTTCGGTTCGCGTGAAGCGTCGATTGATACTGGTCAAGTCTGGTCCGAAACCACCTCCTTGGCTTTCCATCTTGTGACATGCGCTGCAGCGAGCCTTGGCATACACTGCAGCTCCCGCTTGAGCGGATCCCTCACGGCCTTGTTCACCGCTTAGGAACTGATCGAGGAATTCCAAAGACCAGCGAGGTTGCTCCGTCTCGGACGGAAGCACAGCTGGCGGTGCGCTCGGG
>JALOQW010000485.1 GCA_025459275.1 Pirellula sp. | reverse complement strand
ACTCTTGTGGCCCATTGCACCTATTCTCCACGTTCCCTTCACCATGCCGCTGTGGAGATGGCTGTACCGCCAAGTTGCTAAACAGCGTTATCGCATCGCTGGCAAGAATTGCGACGAAGGCGGTACATGCTCGCTTCACCGATGAAGCAACTGCGAGACCAATTGGAAGCGATGGCCGTAGCGTCAGGCTTTCCACTCGTGGGCATCGCCAGCGCGCGCAACTCAGATGCCTTCGACCGTCTGCGGCAATGGGTTGAGCAAGGCTACCATGGGACGATGCACTACCTGGCCGATCGAATCGATGCCTACCAACATCCCAACTCGGTTATGGAAGGTTGCCGCTCGGTCGTCATGCTCGGTATGCCCTACGCATCTCATCCAGAAACTCGGAAGAGAAAAAGCCAGCTATCGCCCATAAGGAAAAAGCAAAACGATGCACCTACGCTTTCGAGTGCATCCATCGGCAGCGATTCCTCTGATGCAAGAATCGGAAACTACGCGATGGGTGATATCGACTACCACGACTTCATTCGCGGTCAACTGAACACGATGATACAGGAGTTGACTGGTGTCGTACCTGAAAGCCGATGGAGAGGTGTGGTCGATACAGCTCCCCTACTAGAACGCGATTACGCTCGTTTGGCCGGCTTGGGTTGGATCGGAAAGAACACGTTGCTATTGAATCGGGAATGGGGCAGCTATTTCTTTTTGGCCGCGTTACTCACGGACTTGGAATTGCCACCCGACGAACCATCCACCGCCGATCATTGTGGTTCCTGTACTGCTTGCCTGGACGTGTGCCCCACCGATGCGTTCGTCGAACCCCATATTCTTAACGCATCGCGATGCATCAGTTATCTTACGATCGAGTATCGCGGATCGATCGATCCATCGCTTCGCCAGTCGGTGGGCAACTGGATTTTTGGATGCGACCTTTGCCAGATCGTTTGCCCTTGGAATCGCAAACGAATCGAAGACTATCTGACTGAATTCGAGCCCACTGGAGTCGAGGAAAAGTATTCGCTCCGACATTGGTTAAGCCTGGACGAAGAGACATTCCGAACGCTTTACCGCAAAACCCCTTTCTGGCGAACGAAGCTGAGAGGAATGCAACGAAACGCACTCATCGCCGCAGGAAACATGGACCGCGTGGATTTGCTCGACCTCATCGATCATCACGCCAAGAGCGAGGATCCTGTCGTAAGCGAATCCGCCGTTTGGGCGCGCCAGCAGATATCCAAACGGTAGATGACCCCGTGAACAGCGGTAACGATTACAATAGCGATCGTTGAATCCCACCATCTATCCTCACCTATTCGCAGAGAATCCACCCGTGAAGACCCATCGTCTGATTCGATTAGCATTCCTCGCTGCCCTTGCTGTCTCCTGGACCCTCTCTCCAACCGCGCCCGTGTGCGCGGCCGATTCAGTTCCCTTGAAGGATCTCGATGGCCATTTTCCATTTCAGCCCCCCACTTCGTTAGAAGCGTGGAATTCTCGCCGAGCCGAAGTACTTGAGCAGCTTGCTGTTTCTCAAGGCCTGCATCCCAAGCCGACATTTGCTCCGGTGAAACCAGTTGTTCACGGCTTGAAGGAGTTAGATGGCTACGCGATCGCAAAAACGTACTTCGAGAGCTTGCCCGGATTCTATGTCACAGGGACCTTGTACCTGCCTCGCGATGGCAAGCCCGCAAACACGAAAAGACCTGGCGTCCTTTGCCCTCACGGCCACTGGGATAATGGACGGTTTTATCACGCGTCTGATGCCGAGACCAAGAATTTGCTCGCCACCGGGGCAGAGCGATTCGAATCAGCGGCTCGAAACCATATGCAGGCACGGTGTGTTCAGTTAGCGCGTATGGGATGTGTTGTGTTTCAATACGATATGATTGGCTACGCAGATAGCCAGCAGATTTCATTTGATCGAGCGCACCGTTTCGGAATCAAGATTTCCAACCCGGACGTAGGGGCTGGAAAGTGGCTTCTTTACAGCCCTCAAGCCGAAGGGCTTATGCAAAGTACGATGGCATTGCAGACGATCAATTCATTGCAAGCTTTCGAGTTCCTGGCCAACCGCGAGGATGTGGATGCGGCCAAGATCGCGATCACCGGAGCGAGTGGTGGTGGAACGCAATCGTTCATCGCCGCGGCCCTGGAGCCTAGGATTGCGGCAGCGATGCCTGCCGTCATGGTGAGCACGGCGATGCAAGGTGGCTGTACATGCGAGAATGCCTGTCAGCTTCGGGTCGGTACCGGCAATGTCGAAATCGCTGCAACCATCGCTCCCAGGCCCCTCGGTTTAACCGCGGCCAACGATTGGACCAAGAACATCGAGAAGGATGGCTTTCCTGAGCTTCAGAAAGTCTACGACCTATTCAACGCAAAGAAGCAAGTCGAGCTGTATCCGTTTATTCACTTTCCGCACAACTACAACCACACGGCTCGGGTGAAGCTTTACGGCTTTATCAACCGCACCTTTCAGCTCGGCTTCGAAGAGCCAATCTTGGAACGAGACTTCGTTTTGCAACGAGGTGATCAATTGTCGGTTTGGGATAGCGAGCATCCCAAGCCCGAAGCTGGAATCGAGTTTGAGGCGACGTTGCTAACCCAATGGGCCAACGATGTGACCGCAAAGATTCAAAAGGATCCATCGATCGCTGCGAAGGGTTGGAGGGTTCTGTTGAGACCCTCGATGACCATCGCCAGTACATTGCAGTCCACTCTCGACGGAGAAACGATTACGGTTCGCAACCGGTCCGAATCGGAGGTAGCGAAGGGACGGATCACCGCAGGTTGGAGTAAGCCGATCCGGGTCACAAGCTTGTCGGCAGAGCCAACCGAATTGGGGGATTTGCAAGTGGGGGATCCGAACGGTTTGGACGTGATCGATTCCCAGCAGCCGGTCGTGAAGAATCCCCGTCCCGCTGCGGCATACACATTCGGTTACAACCCAACCCTCATGCAGCGAAGGGTAGGAGTTGCTGTCGCCGCATTGAATGCACTAAAGGCAAAAGGCTCGATTTCCAATGGTATTGTTCTGGAAGGTAAGGGAGATGACGCTGTATTGGCCAAGCTGATCCAGAAAGCAATGCCTGATTTGGTGAAAGAGGTGCGGGTGGTTGAACCCACTTCACCAGAGAACATCCAATCCATTCGCCATCCCGCATTCGTGCCGGGGATGCTGCTCTATGGGCTCTGATGAACTAACCGTAAGGGGAATGAATCGGTAAGCGAAGGCGGGAGGATTGCTGAGCAGACCTTTCGGCGGCGCGAAAAGCGACGATCAGTTCGATGGGCTGACCCACTCGTTGGCAGGTGCCTCGACGGCGGTGTCGGCTTCGGGTTTGACTGTTCGTCTACGACGGCGTGGCTTACCTGGCGATGTTCTTCCCTTCAGGGATCGGACCTATCAAACCACGAAACACGGGCATACCCCTGAGGTCCAAGTCGGTGCTGCTGTCGTCGATCCCGATCTGCGTGTGCGTTCGAAAGATAGACTCCGCGGAGTGAAAATCTCGGATCTTGATCGATCCGTCCTCCGCGCGGGTAACAACTCGAAAGACATCTTTCTTAGACATGGGATCCCCCGTTTGTGTTCAATAATGTGGATCCCTCCATACCCCTGATAAGAGACCATTGGTGACCACGCTTTAGGTCTCCAAGGTCGGTGCAAGTCCGGCCGCATCCATGCGTCCTCCTTGCAGATCCGGGACTGCCCCGATTCTGGGCCGCTCTTCCATACAGCGTGTATCGGCAGAAGACAGACCTGATGTTTGAAGATGCTTCTCGCTGTGGAACGATCGGAAGCACAGGCACGTTAGGCGTTGGTAGCACAACCGATACGCGCGTAACGGGATGAATCAAGCAATCAACCGAACCATTCGCAGACGGAGCGATCGCTAAGACAGAAGCCGCTTTAGTTGCAAAATGGTACTTTCCGATTCCGTATCAGGCATGGGGTAGGAAACAAGCCGTCTGAGTTCGACCTTTTTTAAAACACCTTTGTGCCTGGCTTCCCCTCGTTCCTCGGGCCATTTCGGTCCCTTAATGGCCAACATCCGGCCAAAGGTGTGCCAGTACGGTTCCAGCCATCGACAGAGCTTTACCAAGGGTCCTACAGCGCGCGATGTAAGCGTGTCGTAGCGAAACTCTTCGAGCAAGCTCTGGACGTTTTGGGGATAGACTGGAACTTGCAATCCTAGATTCTTGACGATGGCCTCCACGACTTTCGCTTTCTTCGCCACGCTATCGCAAAGGGTCACCTGAACGTCAGGCCGAAGGATCGCGATCAGGACGCCAGGGACACCGCTCCCCGTCCCAACATCGAGAATTTCTTCGTTGGGTCCCAAGAGCTGAGCCACATGCCACGAGTCGAGCAGATCGCGTTTCACGAAGAGCTCGGGGGTGGTATGTCGGGTCAGGTTCACACGGGTGTTCCAATCCCAAAGCTGAAGGCAGTAATTCTGGATACCTGGCCAAGCCTCCTCAGGAATCGTCAGTTCCAATGCGTTAGCGATCGTGCGCAATCGCCGATCCAATTCCTCTCGATTCCCCGAGAATACCTCAGGGGGTGGGGAGAGAGGCTCCATGTCAGAATCACTCATGCTCGGTAGTTAACGCTTTCGAAAATCGTTGGATTTGTTTCTTGTGTTGTTCGTCCCTAGGTTCCATCATGAGGCATTGTTGCGATAGATCTAAGGCTTCGCGAGCCCGTCCGCGACGAAACTCTACTTCGGCGAGTGTATCTAAATAAGTTGGGTCTCGGCGAATTGCAACCGCTCGATCTGCAAACTCCTTGGCTTTGTCCAGATTTCGGTCGCACAGGGCGCATA